>JACDAP010000166.1 GCA_013695395.1 Solirubrobacterales bacterium | reverse complement strand
CCCGGGATCACCCCCGCTCCGGCCCCCGAGGCGGTGGCCGCTCCCGCCGCCGCCGACGGGTCGGTCGCCACCGCCGCCGCTCGTCGCACCGGATCCACCGAGGCCGACGGTGCCCCCTTCCCGCTCGTGCTGCTGGCCGTGCTGGCCATCCTGGCGGCCCTCGCCGCGCTCGTCTGGACGATCGTCCGGTTCTTCGGGATCGACCCGCCCTGGCTCGTCTCCTCCCGCCACGCCACGGCCGAGGCCGGTTGGCGCACGTCGGCCTCCTGGGCGGAGTTCGGCGACTGGCTGCGCTTCGGCCGATAGCCTGGGCCGCGCATGGACGACGACACCGAGCGCCGCATCGGCGCCAACGAGGCGGCCTTCCGCAAGGTCAATGAGTCGCTGCGCGCCGGCAAGACGCTCGTCGCGGCCGACCGCCTCTTCCCGTTCCGCTGCGAGTGCGGCGTCCTCGGCTGCAACCGGCTCATCGAGCTGACGCTCCCCGAGTACGAGAGCGTCCGGGCGCACGCGGCCCGCTTCACGCTGCTCGACGGACACGAGATCCCCGAGACCGAGCACATCGTGCACCGCACGGACCGGCACGTGGTCGTCGAGAAGCAGAGCGCCGCGGCGAGGATCGCCACCGACACGGATCCCCGCGGGTGAGCTGATCGCCCCCCTCGGCCCGTGGTCTGTCAGACCACCGGCCGCCGGCGTGTGAGCGATGGCTCGCCGGGTAGCGGTGAGGCGATGTACGCCACCTCCCTCGGCCACGAACGGCTCTCGCTCCGTCTCCCGGTACGGCCCTCGAGCGTCGGGATCGGACGCCGTGCGGCGGCGCAGTTCGCGGAGGAGGTCACGCTCGCCGACCCGACGCCCTGGCGCGTCCGCGTCGCCGTCTCCGAGGCGATCTCGAACGTCGTGCTCCACGCGCATCCCGACCGGTCCGGGTCCGTCCCGCACTTCCTGCTGCTGGCCGAAAGTGACCCCGTCGGCTGCGCCATCTCGATCATCGACGAGGGCGTGGGCCTGCGCAGTCACGAGGACTCGCCGGGCATGGGCTTCGGCCTGGCCCTGATCGCCCGGTCGTGTGACGAGCTCAACCTCGACACCGGGCCGCAGGGCGGCACCTGCGTCCGCATGACGTTCCACCGCAGCTAGCGGGAACCTCGTCACTCCGCCCGGCTCGCTGCGCCTCGTAAAATGCGGGGAGCGGTCGCGCCGGCCGACGGCTTCCGACCGACGCACCTGGGATCTTCAACAACCCGCTCGAAGACCCGACCCCGCGCACCGCCCGCGCAAAGGAGACCCGCCCAGATGGAAGGCGCACCGCAGACCCTCACCCCCGACACGAGCACCAGCGAGGCGCTCTCGGTGTCGCGCTACTTCACGACCCCGGGCGTGCATCCGTTCGACTCGGTGGAGTGGGAGCTGCGTGACGCGCGCATCGGCTTCGGCGGCACGGTCTCCTTCGAGCAGGAGAACGTCGAGTTCCCGTCGACCTGGTCGCAGAACGCGACGAACATCGTCGCCCAGAAGTACTTCCGCGGCAAGCTCGACTCCCCCGCGCGCGAGCGCTCGGTCAAGCAGATGATCGGCCGCGTGTCGGGCACGATCGCCGACTGGGGCCGCCAGCGCGGCTACTTCGCCTCCGCCGAGGACGGAGACGCCTTCGAGGCCGAGCTGACCTACATCCTGCTCCACCAGATGGCGGCCTTCAACAGCCCCGTCTGGTTCAACGTGGGCTTCGAGGAGCAGCCGCAGTGCAGCGCCTGCATGCCCTACCACCAGATGGTCTCCACGCCCGAGGGCATGGTGCCGATCGGCGAGCTCGTCGAGGGCGATCAGGTCGGCCGCGAGGTCTACGACGCGAACGGGTCCACGCGGGTCGTCGCCGTCAAGCACAACGGGGTCAAGCCCGTCTACCGGGTGACGCTCCGCAACGGGCAGTGGGTCGAGGCGACGCCGGACCACGTCGTCAAGGCGGCACACGAGCGACGCACCGCGCCGGCATGGCTGCGCGTGGACGAGCTCGAGCTCGGGATGCGCATGCACCTGCACCCTCACCGTGCGCGGGTCGAGGCGCCCGCGCTGGTTCCGGCGGGCGCGCCCGGGCTGCCGGAGGAGCCGGCCATCGAGGTCGCCGACCCGGTCGCCGTCGCCGAGGCAGCCCTGGCCGGGTGGCTGCAGGCCGACGGGTTCGTCGGCCAGTACGACCACGGGACGAACCGGTCGCTGACCGTCGAGTTCCAGGTCGCCGGCGAGGAGGAGCGCGCGTGGGTCGAGGAGCACCTCGACCTCGTCTTCGGTGACGTGCACCGCAAGGTGCGTGCGGCCGACACGCAGGAGGTCCCGGTGGACCGCATCCGTCTGTACGGGGAGGTGCTCCGGCCGTTCGTCGAGCGCTGGGGGCTCCTCGCGCGTGGGACCGACATCCGCGCCCCGCGCCAGCTGTTCACCGCTTCCACGGAGGAGGTCAGTGCCTACCTGGCGAGCATCTTCCAGGCCGACGGCTGGATCAGCGTCCGCCACGCCGCGGGCCAGGAGCAGGCGCGCATCGGCTTCGCCGTCATCTCCGAGCGCTGGGTGGAGGACGTCCAGCTGCTGCTCAACGTCATCGGGATCCACTCACGGCGGACCCACAAGCCGGAGCGGCGGACCGACCGTCACGACATGCACGAGCTCTCGATCTCGATCGGCTCCGAGCGGGCCCGGTTCGCCGAGCTCGTCGGGTTCATCGCCAGGCGGAAGTCGGACAAGCTCCTCGCGTCGCTGGATCTCCGCAACCCCAAGCGCTGCCCCGACCTGCGCGAGGAGGAGATCGTCGCGATCGAGGCGCTCGGCGAGATGGAGGTCTACGACATCCAGACGGAGTCCGGCGAGTACCTCGCCAACAACGTCGCCGTCCACAACTGCTTCATCCTCTCGGTCGAGGACACGATGGACTCGATCCTCGACTGGAACACGCGCGAGGGCCGGATCTTCCGCGGCGGCTCGGGCTCGGGCATCAACCTGTCGAACATCCGCGGCTCGATGGAGCCGCTCTCGAAGGGCGGCACCGCGTCGGGCCCGGTCTCCTTCATGCGCGGCGCCGACGCGTGGGCGGGCACGATCAAGTCGGGCGGCAAGACGCGCCGCGCGGCGAAGATGGTCGTCCTCGACGTCGACCACCCGGACATCCGCGAGTTCATCTGGTGCAAGGCCAAGGAGGAGGACAAGGCCCGCGCGCTGGCCAGGGCCGGCTTCGACATGACCCTCGACGGCGACGGGATGAAGTCGATCCAGTACCAGAACGCGAACAACTCGGTCCGCCTCACCGACGCGTTCATGCAGGCCGTCGAAAACGGCGAGCCGTGGAACCTGCTCTCCCGGGCGACGGGCGAGCCGATCGGTGAGCCGGTCGACGCCCGCGAGCTCATGCACGAGATCGCTGACGCCGCCTGGCAGTGCGCCGATCCAGGCGTCCAGTACGACACCGAGATCAACCGCTGGCACACCTCGCCGAACTCGGGCCGGATCAACGCGTCGAATCCCTGCAGTGAGTACATGCACGTCGACGACTCGGCCTGCAACCTCTCCTCGCTGAACCTGATGAAGTTCCGCCGCGCGGACGGGACCTTCGACGTGCGGACCTTCGAGCACGCCGTGGACATCATGTTCCTGGCGCAGGAGATCGTCGTCGGGCCCTCGAGCTACCCGACCGAGGAGATCGGCGTGAACGCCCGCGCGTTCCGCCAGCTCGGCCTCGGCTACGCGAACCTCGGCGCGTTCCTGATGGCCAACGGCCTGCCCTACGACTCCGACGAGGGTCGCGGTGCGGCCGCGGCGATCACCTCGCTGATGACCGGGCGGGGGTACCTCCAGTCGGCCAAGGTCGCCGCGGCGATCGGCCCGTACGAGCGCTACGCGGAGAACCGGGAGGGGCACAACAAGGTGATGCGCATGCACCGCGACGCGTCCTACGCGATTGCCGACGAGACCTGCACGGACACCGCGCTGCTCGAGGCCTCCCGCACGGTGTGGGACGAGGCGGTCTCCCACGGCGAGCTCTACGGCTACCGCAACGCGCAGGCCACGGTGCTCGCGCCGACGGGGACGATCTCGTTCCTGATGGACTGCGACACCACCGGCGTCGAGCCCGACTTCTCGCTGGTGAAGTACAAGACCCTGGTCGGCGGCGGGAACATGACGATCGCCAACCGGACGGTCCCGCTGGCGCTCGAGACGCTCGGCTACACCCCGGACCAGGTCGGCCTGATCGAGGCCCACGTGGCCGAGCACAACTCGATGACCGGAGCGCCCGGCCTGAAGGCCGAGCACATGCCGGTCTTCGACGTGGCGGTCGGGGAGAACGCGATCTCCTACCAGGGCCACATCACGATGATGGGCGCCGTCCAGCCGTTCCTCTCGGGCGCGATCTCCAAGACGGTGAACATGCCCGAGGAGTCGACGGTGGAGGACATCGCCGACGCCTACGTGCAGGCCTGGCGCCTGGGCGTCAAGGCGCTCGCGATCTACCGCGACGGCTCGAAGAACACGCAGGTGCTCGGCAACAAGTCCGCCGAGCAGGTCGACGCGATCGCCGACGTCGCCGAGCTCGCCGCCCGCGAGGGCCTGCTGACGCCGCGGGAGGTGGAAGCGCAGATCGCCGCTGCCGTGGCCGAAGCGACCGCGCAGGCGGCAGCCGCCGAGCCCACCGCGCCGGTGCCCCCGGCGGTCACGATGGGCCAGCCGGCCGAGCGCCGGCGGATGCCGCGCGAGCGCCAGTCGATCACGCACAAGTTCTCGATCGGCGGCCACGAGGGCTACATCA
>JACDAP010000159.1 GCA_013695395.1 Solirubrobacterales bacterium | reverse complement strand
TCCGGGATCTTCGATTCGGCGGTCCGCGAGATCACCCTCCCGCTGCGCCACGAGGACATCATCCGCCAGCAGGCGGCCGACAAGGGCATCGACGCCGCGCTGATCGCGGGCATGATCTACACGGAGTCGCGGTTCCGCGACGGCCAGGAGTCGAGCGCAGGCGCGCTCGGGCTCATGCAGATCACGCCGGCGACCGCCCGCGACATCGCGCGGAAGTCCGGCGGCACGCTTTTCCAGATCGAGGACCTCGCGACCCCGCAGGTGAACATCTCCTACGGCGCCTACTACATGCGCTACCTGCTGGGGCGCTTCGGCGGCGACGAGGCGCTCGCCCTCGCGGCGTACAACGGCGGGGAGGGCAACGTCGAGCGCTGGGTGGCCGAGGCCACCGCGAACGGCGAGCGGTTCCGCATCCGGGACATCCCGTTCACAGAGACACGCGAGTACGTCCAGAGGGTCCGCGACGCGGAGCGCGACTACCGCACGAAGTACGCGCGCGAGCTCGGGCTCTGAGTGCTGGGGGAGCGCTGCGCCGCGCCCCCGCGAAGGCCGCGCTCGCTGACCTGACGAGTTCACGTGCGCGGACGTCCGACACGGGCACCGCGGGCCGCCGCCGCGTCAGAGGAGCTCGACCATGCAGGGCAGATTCGGCGCTCGCGTCAAGCGTGCATCAGCGAGGTTCCTTGACACCAAGCGTTGCGGACAGATCCTGGCCACGGTGCCGCCTATCGTGCAGCCCATGCCCGAGTTCCGCCTCGACTCGACCTACAGCCCCGCCGCCGACCAGCCGAAGGCGATCGAGGAGATCGCCACCTCGGTCCGGGCCGGGAACCCGTACACGACGCTGCTCGGGGCCACCGGCACCGGCAAGACGATGACGATGGCCGCCACGATTGCCGAGCTGCAGAAGCCGGCGCTCGTCATGGCCCACAACAAGACGCTCGCCGCCCAGCTCTGCAACGAATTCCGGACGTTCTTCCCGGACAACGCGGTCGAGTACTTCGTCTCGTATTACGACTACTACCAGCCCGAGGCGTACGTTCCGAGCCGGGACCTCTACATCGAGAAGGACTCGGCGATCAACGAGGAGGTCGACCGGCTGCGCCACGCCGCGACCGCCGCCCTGTTCGCCCGGCGCGACGTGATCATCGTCGCCTCAGTCTCCGCCATCTACGGCCTCGGTTCGCCCGAGACCTACGACGACAACCTGCAGAATCTCGTCAAGGGCGAGACGATCGATCGCGACGGCCTCCTGCGCAAGCTCGTCTCGATCCAGTACACGCGCAACGACGTGGCGCTCGGGCGCGGCAGCTTCCGGGTCCGCGGGGAGTCGCTCGAGATCTTCCCGGCCTACTCGGACTCCACAGCCTTCCGGGCCACGCTGTTCGGGGACGAGATCGAGCGGCTCCAGGAGTTCGACCCGCTGACGGGCGAGCTCGTGCAGGACGATCTCGAGCACGTCGCGATCTGGCCCGCCTCGCACTACAACGTGCGCGAGGGAACCGTCGACGCCGCCGTCACCGAGATCGGTCGTGAGCTGAACGAGCGCTGCGGCCAGCTCGAGGCCGAGGGCAAGCTCCTCGAGAGCCACCGCCTGCGCCAGCGGACGCAGTACGACATGGAGATGCTCAAGGAGATGGGCTTCTGCAACGGGATCGAGAACTACTCGCGGATCCTCGACGGTCGCCCGCCCGGGGCCCGGCCGTACTGCCTGGTCGACTACTTCCCCGACGACTTCGTCTGCTTCCTCGACGAGTCCCACCAGACGGTGCCGCAGATCGGCGGGATGTTCGAGGGCGACCGCTCGCGCAAGCAGACGCTGGTCGACTACGGCTTCCGGCTGCCGAGCGCAATGGACAACCGGCCGCAGAAGTTCGACGAGTTCCTCGGGATCACCCCACAGATCGTCTTCGTCTCCGCGACGCCCGGCAAGTACGAGCGGGCGCACTCGCCGAACGTCGTCGAGCAGATCGTCCGCCCGACGGGGATCGTCGACCCGCCCGTCGACGTGCGCCCGACCCGCAATCAGATCGACGACCTGATGAACGAGTGCCGCACCATCGTCGAGAAGGAGCAGCGGGTCCTCATCACCACGCTCACCAAGAAGATGAGCGAGGACCTCACCGACTACCTGCTCGAGATGGGCTTCAAGGTCCGCTACCTGCACTCCGAGATCGACACGCTCGAGCGCATCCAGATCATCCGCGACCTGCGCCTCGGTGAGTACGACGTGCTCGTGGGCGTCAACCTCCTGCGGGAGGGCCTCGACATCCCCGAGGTCGGCCTCGTCGCGATCCTCGACGCTGACAAGGAGGGCTTCCTGCGCGGGGAGACCTCGCTGATCCAGACGATCGGCCGCGCCGCCCGGAACGTCGACTCACGCGTGATCATGTATGCGGACAAGCAGACCGAGGCGATGCGCGTGGCGCTGGAGGAGACCGACCGGCGCCGTGACATCCAGCTCGCCTACAACAAGGAGCACGGCATCACCGCCGCCTCGATCGTCAAGGGGATCTCCGACATCGCGGAGTTCCTCCAGGCGGAGGGCAAGACGCCGAAGGGGCGCCGCCGCTCCGACCGCAAACGCGTGAAGACCGAGGGGATGGCGACCTCCGAGCTCGAGAAGACGGTCATCGAGCTCGAGGAGGAGATGCTGGCCGCGGCCGACGAGCTGCGCTTCGAGTACGCGGCGCGGCTGCGTGACGAGATCCGCGACCTGCAGAGGGAGCTCAAGGCGATGCAGGCGACGACCGGGGTGACGATCGAGCCCGCGTAGCGGCCCGTCGCTTCAGACGATCCGAACCGGCGTGCCGATCCTGAGCAGGCGACCGAGCCGTCGCAGGTCGGAGGCCCGGATCCGGATGCAGCCGCTGGACGGGCGGCCCGGGATGAGCTGCGGCTGGTCGGTGCCGTGAATGCCGACGACGCCGCCACCCGGCCAGTCGCTCACGCGCGCGTACGCGCTGAGCCCGAACGCAAGCGCACCGTAGATCGAGCCAACCGGCGGCACGAGCCGCTCCCGGACGTAGAAGGAACCCGCGGGCGTCGGGGTCGCGCTCTTGCCGACGCCCACCCGCGCACGCCAGATGGCCTTGCCGCGTCGCGTCAGCGTCGCCCTCAGGGTCCGGCGATCGATCTTGAGCTGCATGGTGTTGCGACGGAGCGGGCCGAGCGCGCCGCGAGGGACCCAGCCGGTTCGTCCGTTGGGTCGTGAGGGCAGCCGCACCTCCACCCAGCTGTGACCCTTGGAGTCGGTTGTGCCGCGCAGCACCAGGTAGACCTCGGGCAGACCGTCCTCGGTGTCGAGGTGCAGGCGGCCGACCTGTGACGCGCCCGCGGACGGCCGGCGTCGAACCGTCGCCCGCTCCTCCGGATGGGCCCAGCGCGAGAGCGTCGACTCGTTGGAGAGCGTCCTGACAGCAGCGCGATCCGAGCCCGTGTTCGCCGCGGCGTCAGCGCCGCCCATCACCATCACCGGCGCGGCGGCGAGGAGCGCGAAGGTCAGGAAGTAGCGCATGCTTCAAGGAGTATGCACAGCGACGGTCGTCGTGCGCGCCGCATCACTTCAGAGGCCGTGGGTGTCCGTTCACGAACCATTTCGTGCACGAAATGTCGCAACTTCGACCCGGTCGATGTGCTCGCATGGCAAGCCGGCGGTTCAGCGTCCGGGATCAGACGACTGTGGTCCACATCTAAAGGAGCCTTTTCATGAGCATCGCAACACCTCGAAGGAGCGTCGGGTGGCTGGCGTCCGCCGCCGTCGCCGGCGCACTACTCAGCCTTGCACCGGGGGCCAGCGCCGCGCCACGCGCCGATGGCGCGGACTTCTCGTGCCGAGGCAGTGCGCTCCGCGTGGTGCTCGGGGGCATGGACATCCTCGAGCCGGTGGTGGCCAACGCGCAGAACGCACCGTGCGCCGACGACAGCGCCGAGATCATCGGCACCACCGACGTCGGCGGCGTCGTGGAGGTGGAGGTCGCACGCGCGACCACCGACGTCAACCCCAACGACCTCTCCGCCGCTCCGGCGGCAAACGGGGACAGCGGCACGGCGACATCGGAGGTCACGAGCCCCGTCATCAACCTCCCCGGCCTCGTGATCACCGCCGATGTGCTCAGCGCCCGAGCGGCGTATACCTGCCAGGGCGGTCAGCCCGTGGCCTCCGGCTCCTCCGTCGTCGCGAACCTGACCGTCAACGGACAGGCGATCACGCTGCCTCCGGACAATGCCCCGTTCTCCGTCGACGTCGGCCCGCTGGCCACCCTGCTGGTCAACCAGACCGTCCAGGGACCGAACACCATCACCCAGCGCGCCCTGGAGCTAAGGGTGCCGAACGACGGGTCGGTCGCCACCGTGATCATCGGCGAGGCCATCGCGGACTTCACCGGCAACCCCTGCACCCTGGCCGCGGCGCCCGCGCCGCAGTGCTCGGACGGAGTTGACAACGATGGCGACGGCCGGATCGACGCGCAGGATCCCGGCTGCCTGAGTGGCCCCGGGGGGTCGTTCAACCCGCAGGACAACGACGAGACCGACGGTGCTCGGCCGCAGTGCTCGGACGGAGTTGACAACGATGGCGACGGCCGTATCGACGCGCAGGATCCCGGCTGCCTGAGTGGCCCCGGGGGGTCGTTCAACCCGCAGGACAACGACGAGAGGGATCTGCCCAACTGCTCCGACGGCATCGATAACGACCGCGACGGCCGCATCGACTTCCCGGCCGACAAGGGCTGCACGTCGGCGGCCGACCTGTCCGAGGGCACCGCCACCGGGAAGGCCAAGCTGACCACCGACCCGGCCGGCATCGCCCGCCGCGGAGTCAGAGGCTCGTGCAGGCGCGGCTCGTTCATGGCCATCGTCACCGGCCGGCGCATCCTCAGGGTGACGTTCGCGCTCGACGGTCGGTCGTTGCGCACCGACTCACAGGAGCCGTACACGGCGCGGATCTCCGCGCGCCGCGCCGGCAGGCACCGCGTCACCGCACGCGTCCGGTTCCTCTCGGACAGCGGCACCCGCGCGCGGACGCTGAGCTTCAGCTTCCGCCGCTGCGCTGCGGGCAAGAAGGCGGTGCGCTTCACGGGGTGACCCGACCGGGAACCCCGAGCCGCACGCGGCCGTCGCAGTCCGACGGCCGCGGCGGCCCTGGGCCGCTGCAGGTCGCGCTGCTCGACTGGTACGAACGGATGGCACGCGACCTGCCCTGGCGGCGCACCACCGACCCGTACGCGATCCTCGTCAGCGAGGTGATGCTCCAGCAGACCCAGGTGGCCCGCGTCGTGCCGCGCTACGAGGCCTGGATCGAACGGTGGCCAGCCGAGGCCGCGCTGGCCGAGGCATCACGGGCAGAGCTGCTCACGGCCTGGGTGGGGCTCGGGTACAACCGGCGCGCACTCCGCCTCCACGAGGCCTGCACGATCCTCGCCCGGGATGGCTGGCCGCGGAGCGCAGCGGGGCTCCGCGCCCTCCCGGGGGTCGGGCCCTACACGGCGGCCGCGGTGGCGAGCTTCGCGTTCGGGGAGCCGGTCGCCGCAGTCGATGTGAACGTCGCCCGCGTGGCGGCGCGGCTCGGGGCGGGAGAGCCCGGCGAGCTGCTCTGCCGGACCGAACCGGCGACCTGGAACCAGGCGGTGATGGAGCTCGGTGCGACCGTCTGCCGCGCGCGGAGCGCCGACTGCGCAGCCTGCCCGCTCGCGCCGTGGTGCGTCTCGGCCGGTCGAACTCCGGAGCCGGCGTCCCGTGGGGTGCCCCGGACGCGGTTCGAGGACACCAACCGCTGGGTCCGTGGGCGCATCGTCGCCTCGCTGGCCGCGGGGCACGGCCTCCCCGAGGACGTGGCGCCCGAGCGGCTCGACCGCGCCCTGGACGGGCTGGTCCGTGACGGTCTGGTCAGGCGCGAGCCGGGTGGGCTTTCGCTAGGCTGACGCACCGTTGCCGCCCGTCCGGGTGGCTTTAGCTGCCGTCACCAAGGAGTGAGCGCTCTGGCTCTCGACCGTCAGTCCATCGAGAAGAAGGACTTCCCCATCAGCCGCCGCGGCTACGAGCCGGAGGCGGTCGACGTGCACCTCGAGAGCCTCGCCGGCGAGGTCGAGCGGCTTCAGCGTGAGCTCGAGCGAGCCCAGCGCGCCGCAGCGAGCGCTCCGAATGCCGCCGCGGCCCCCGCCGCCTCGCCCGTGCAGTCCCTGGCTCTGGCCGCCTCCGAGCAGGTCCGGTTGATCGTGGACGCCGCCGAGAGCTCGGCCGCCGACATCGAGCGCGTCGCCCAGGAGGAGGCCGCACGGATCCGCGCCGACGCGGACACCGAGGCCCAACGGGTCCGGGAGGAGGCCGTCGGCCGCTCCCAGGACCACGTCGGGCAGGTCGGGGAGGCCACCTCCACGATGCTCCAGCGGATGGATGCGATGGAGTCCGAGCTCGGTTCGCTGCTCGACGGGCTGCGCACGGGCACGAGCCGCCTGACCGCCGACCTCTCCCTGCTTCAGGGGAACCTCGGTGACCTCTACGGCGCCGCCGGCAGCTCCCAGGCCCCCGCACCGCCGCGGGCTGATAC
>JACDAP010000142.1 GCA_013695395.1 Solirubrobacterales bacterium | reverse complement strand
GGCCGGGCCAGGCCGCCGCTCGGTGACCGCCTCGCCGCCCACGGGCGCTGCCGGGCTCGAGCCGGCGGCAGCATCCCCCCAGCGTCCGTCGTCGTCGCCGTCCTCCTCCGAGGCGGCGATCGAGGCGTAGTAGTCGTCCTCCTCCGAGACGACGGGCGGCGCGCTCGCGGCGGTGACCCGGGCGGCGGCCAGCCGGGCGATCGGCGTGAGCGCCGCACGTTCCTCGGCGCTGAGGCCAGGCCACCGACCGCGCAGCCGATCGAGCGCAGCGCTCGCGCCGGGGGCGGCGGGCTCCTTCCAGACGGAGGCGAGGGTGGTGAGCGCGTCGTGCACCCACCCGAAGCTACCCGCGCGCCCGGACCGCTCGACGCCCACCGGTGGAGAAAGAGCCGCACCGTGCGCGCGGCGGACCCGTCCGGTCCGCCCGCGAAGCTCTCCGGATGCTGTGCGCGATGACCGGCCGCGAGCACTCGCTCTTCTGGATGCGGTCGGCCTGGTGGTGCGCCGACTGCCGCCAGAAGGTCGAGGGCTGCTGCGAGGGCGGCGGCTGCCCGTCGGTCGCCGACCTGCGGCCCGCACCGCCGCCCGCCGGCAGGTTCAGCGGCTGAAGACCTCCGCCGCCAGCGCCGTGTTCGTGAAGTCCCGGAAGTGCAGCCACTTGCCGTCCCGCATCGTGATGATGTGGGCGAAGTCGGCCGCGAACTCCTCGCCGGTCTCGATGCGCTTGAAGACCTGATGGCCCCAGGTCGCGAGCTCGTCGCCCTCGCTCACGAAGTGGTACGGCTCCATCGAGACGATCTCAACGCTCCCCCCGACGCGGGTGAAGAAGTCCGTCGCCCCCTCGACGCCCTCGAAGACGCCGGCGTACGGGATCGCGTCGACCCCGTAGTAGCGGATGACGATCTCGGGATCGAGGAGCGAGAAGACGGTCGCCGCGTCCCCCGCGGGCACGGCCGCGTAGATCCGCTTGGTGTTCTCGATGTTCAGGCTGCTGGTCTGCGTCGACATGCTGGCTCTTCTCTTTCGGGTCAGCGCTCGAGGACGAGCGGGAGGGTGATGTAGCCGTGCTGCAGGAGCGTCGCCGTCTGCTTGACCGGCGGGGTCTCCCCGCGGCGCACGGTCGGGTACCGGTCGAGGATCGACTCGAGCACCGCGCGTACCTCGAGCCGGGCGAGCACGGCGCCGAGGCAGAAGTGCAGGCCGTGCCCGAGCGAGAGCTGCTTGCGCACGTTCGCGCGGTGCAGGTCGAAGCTGTCCGGGTTCTCGAAGACCGCGGGGTCGCGGTTGGCCGCGCCGAAGAAGAGTGCCACCCAGTCCCCCTCGGCGATCTGCTTGCCCTTGATCTCGACATCCCGCGTGGCGATCCGGAAGAGCCGCTGCGGCGGCCCCGTCAGCCGCATGGTCTCCTCGATGAACGCGCCGATGAGCGACCGGTCGGCCCGGAGCTCGGCCACCGCCTCCGGGTGGTCGGCCACCGAGGCCAGGACGTTCCCGATCAGGTAGGTGGTCGTCTCGGTGCCCGCGACCACGAGCGTGACGCAGAAGCGGACGATCTCCTCGGGGGTGAAGCGCTCCCCGTCGACCTCCGCGCGCAGCAGCGCGGAGATCAGGTCGTCAGCGGCCTCCACGTCGGCGCTGGCCGCGGCGTCGGCCACCCGGGCGGCGACCCGCTCGCCGAAGGCCTGGAACATCTCCATGTTCGAGGCCATCCGCTCGTCCGGCGACATGTCCGAGGAGAGCATGAACGCGTTGGCCCATTTCTGGAAGCGGACATGGTCGCCCTCGAGCAGGCCGAGCAGCTTGACCATCCCGCGTGCCGGGACCTCCGGGGCGAGCGTCATGACGTCGACCTCCCCCTCGCCGAGCTCGTCGAGCAGGTTCGGCATCAGGCCCGCGAGCCAGCCCTCGAGCGCGTTGATCCGCCGCGGGGAGAACGCGAGGTTCACGAGCTTGCGCAGGCTCGTGTGCTCCGGCGCGTCGTGGTTGACGAGCATCAGGCTCGGCGCCGAGGAGGCCTCCTGGATCGGGTCGCGGGAGGAGAAGGTGCCCGCGTCCTTGGCCGCGACGTACACGTCGTCGTAGGCGAAGAGCGCCCACGCGTCGACCGGCTTGTCGAGGCCGGGGATCGTGCCGGGCGGCCAGTCTCGGTAGCCGGGGACCGGCGAGGCGTCGCGGAACTGATCGTAGATGGGGTAGGGGTCGGCGATCACGCCGGCGGTGGCCAGCTCGGTGATGCCGATCTCGGTGCTGCTCGTGGCCATCGGGTGGTCCTCCTGGGAACGTCGGGTGTCTCTGCCAGCCTCCGCCCTGGGGCGGGGTGGCGTCCATTCCTCCCAGGGGGTGGGATCCCCCTCCCTCTGGCTGCCCGGTCCGGTATTGCTACGGGGATGAGCCCCGACGAGCACGCCGCCCCATCCCACGGACTGCCCGGCTGGGACCACCTCGGCCTCGGCGAGGATCCGGCGCGGGCGCGGGCGCGGGCGCTCCTCGAGCGCGATGAGAGCGCGGGTGCGGACGCGCTCAGGAGCTCGTTGTCCGAGCTGTTCGAGCTGCGGCTGCGGGAGGTGGAGGCGGCACTCGACCGTGCGGAAGACCGCGCCGGGCTCGCGAGCCTGCGCGAGGCCGCGGAGGCCAAGGCGCTCGAGGAGCAGCTCGCCGAAGGGGATCGCGACCGCCGGCTGACCGCGCTCGTCGACGTCCAGGAGGCCTTGAGCGGGATGCGCCGCTCCGGCTCGGTCGACGCGATCCTGCAGACCGCACCGCGCGAGCTCTCACGGGCCTGCGGCTTCGACCGCGCGAACCTCTTCAAGGTCGAGGACGGGCGCATGGTCATGGAGTCGGCCTACTGGGAGGGGGACAGCGCGGGCGCCCAGGAGATGCTCGTCTGGGCTCGCGAGAACCCACCGCGGCTCGACCACATGATGCTCGAGACCGAGATGATCCGTCGCCGCGCGCCCTGCCTGGTCCTCGACGCGCGCAACGACCCGCGGGTCCCCCGCGCCCTGGCGGACTTCGCGCGGACCCGCTCCTACGTGGCCGCCCCGATCATGCCCGCCGGGAAGGTGATCGGCTTCGTCCACGCCGACCGCCTCTACAGCGGCCGCATCTGCGACGCCGTCGACCGCGACCTGGTCTGGGCCTTCGCGGAGGGGTTCGGCTACGCGTTCGAGCGGACCGTGATGGCCGAGCGCCTGCGCCAGCAGCGCGACCAGGCGCGCACCGCGCTGCTCTCGACGCTCGACATGATGGACGCGGCGACCGAGGAGGAGCTGCGGCTCACCCAGGCGGAGACCGGCAGTGCGGTCTCCTCCCGCCGCGCCGTCGGCCGCCTGCTCGACGAGAGCGTCCCGATGGAGGCGGCGCTCACGCCCCGCGAGGTCGAGGTCGTCCGCTTCCTGGCCACCGGGATGACCAACCAGGCGATCGCCGAGGAGCTCGTGGTCACGGTCGGGACCGTGAAGAGCCACGTCAAGCACATCCTGCGGAAGTTCCACGCGGCCAACCGGGCCGAGGCGGTCTCGCGCTACCTGCGCTCGGCCCGCACGCGTGAGCTCCAGGCGATGGAGGCCGCCGAGGCCTGACGCGTCAGAGCGCCGGGGCGACGCAGACGAAGACGAAGACGAAGAGCACGTTGCCCAGGGCGAGCCCGAGCCAGGCGCGGAAGCGGCGGTCCCGCCCCCGCGCGAGCGCCAGCACGACGAGCATCGCGAGGGCCGCGAGGCCGACGATCAGCACGATCCACTGCTCGTCCGGACGAAGAGCGAGCACCACAGTCCGTCCTCCCCCGCCGCCTCACGCCGCACGTCGCAGAGCGTCTGCCCGCCGTAAGCCATCAGGCCCGCGTAGGCGGCGGCGTAGACCGCCGCGAGCCGCGCGACCAGCCAGTCGAGCATGAGCTCATCCTCGTCCGCGGGGCACTCGGAGACGCTCCGGGAAACAGCCCTGGCCGACGACGCGGGTCGTGGGGGGCTCTTATGGAGAGGCTCCCGGAAGGAGCCTGATGGGCGCCGTCGCGAACGGGTGGCCGCGGACCCTCGTCGTGCTTCTACGGAGAGAGGCTCCCCGAAGGAGCCTGATGGCCCGAAGACGACCGGGTTGAGATGCGCTCGACCCTCGAGCTTCTACGGAGAGGCTCCCGGAAGGAGCCTGATGGGG
>JACDAP010000519.1 GCA_013695395.1 Solirubrobacterales bacterium | reverse complement strand
ACATGATCCAGGTGTAGCAGCGCGGCGGGCGGGTGTCCGCTGCAGCGCCTGGTTCATTGCCGGCTCGCCGCAGGCGAGCCGCACGCGGCAGGAACTTTCCGCTAGTCTAGCTTCGCCCGCGTGACGGTCCAGCCCGGCCTGTTTCTGGTGTCGGAGCGATTGGCTCCACCCGGTGGTTCGTTTGGGCGGGGGAGCGTTTTCGGCCACACGTTTGGTGACAGCCCACGGTCCATGGGCTGATCCCGTTGGGACGGCTGCTCCGATCGCCGACTCCTCCCGTCGCGTGGGCTTCTCACTTCGCCCCCCATTCTGGAGGCTGCCGTGCTCGTTCGCAAGTCCCTTTCGCCGCCGCGTCCGCCATCGCCCGCGGCACTCGAGTCGCTGCCCGTGCAGCATCGCCACGCCGCCGGCATCGACGTCGGCGACCGCACGCACTGGGTCGCCGTCGCCGCCACGCCCGACGGCTCGCCGACCACCCGCGAGTTCCCCGCTCACACGCCGGGACTCCGCGAACTCGTCGCCTGGTTGCGACAGTGCGGCGTCACCACCGTCGCCCTCGAAGCGTCCGGCGCCTACGGCCACGTGCTGTATCTGACGCTCGTCGAAGCCGACTTCGGCGCGGTCATGACTTCGCCCGCCTTCACGCGCCAGATCAAGGGCCGACCCAAGACGGATCGCCTCGATTGCCAGTGGATTCTTCGCCTGCACACGCACGGCCTGTTGCCGCCGGTGTTCCAGCCCGACGACGCCACACAAACGCTGCGCGCCTACGTCCGCCAACGCGGCAACCTCGTGCGGCTGTCGGGCCAGTACGTGCAACGCATGCAGAAGGCGTTGCAACTCATGAACCTCAAACTCACGGCCGTCGTCGGCGACGTCACCGGCGTGACGGGCTTGAAAATCCTTCGCGCGATCCTGAAGGGCGAACGCGACGCGAAGCAACTCGCGAAGCTGCGCGACCGTCGCTGTCAATGCACGGTCAGTGAGATCGCCACGGCTCTCGATGGTCGGTATCGCCCGGAGTACCTGAGCGAGTTGCGGTCGAGCCTGGCGATGTGGGAGAAGCACCTGGAGGTGATCGCTGAACTCGACGCCGAGATTCAATCGCACTTGCTGACCACGCGGCGTCCGTCGGCGTTGCCGCCGTTGGCGGCGAAGCCGCGGGTGCGGGGCCGGAAGCCGCACGACCCGAAGTTCGACGTGCGCACGGTCCTCTACTACGCGACGGGTGTGGACCTGACAGCCATCGAGGGGATCGACGAGATTCACGCGTTGACGCTCCTCAGCGAGTTGGGCACGGACATGACGAAGTGGCCGACGGTGAAGCAGTTCGCGAGTTGGTTGGGTCTGTGTCCGCAGTTCCAGAAGACGGGCGGCAAAGTGAAGTCGAGTCACACCCGGCTGGGCAAGAACCGCGCGGCGAGCGCCTTCCGTCTGGCGGCGTGGGGCCTGATGCGCAGCACGAGTTATCTCGGCGCGTACCTGCGTCGGCAACGCTCGCGGCTGGGCGCGCCCAAGGCGATCACGGCGACGGCACACAAGCTGGCGCGGATCGTGTACAACCTGATGCGGTACGGGGTGGCGTACATGAAGCGGGACGAGGAAGCCTACGCGGCACAAGTGCGTGAACGACTGGAGAAGAACCTGCACCGCCGCGCGAAGGAGTTGGGCTACGAAGTGAAGAAGATCGAGTTGCCGTCGGAGGTGGCGTCGCCGTGAGCGGCCACCCCCTCGGCCGCTCCGCGGCGAGTGGGGTCACGGGGTCTTTGACAATTCGCGTGTAGGAAGCTGCTTCGATGACGGCGGGCGGTCCCGCTGCGCGCGGCGCGTAGTCCCGGCGAGGAAAATGCCACCGACTTACCGCTCAGCCCCCGTGGAAGTTCCTGGGGCGGCCTCACGGCTCACATTTGACAGCGCCATGGCCAGCGCAAATGCCGAGAAGCCCACCCACCACCCACCCAATAAGCGTATCTGATTAACCCGGGCGGTATGGAACTCCGCCTCCGAAATCGGCCGCGTCCCCTTCCGGGCCATCATGACATACGACCCGTCACCCCGATCCACCGCCCGGCCGCCGATTGCCCGTCCGAACGCGGCCATGACCGCCATGTTGGCGAAGACGTACACGATCCCGACGAGGAACAGGGCCGACGACAGCCGCGAGAGCCGACGCCGGCCCCGCACCTTGGTGGCCATCGCCGCGGCGAACACCCCGCAGACGGCCAGGTGAGTCACCGCCAGCCGCGGGAAAACATCCTCGGAGTCGAAGTCCGACCAGGCGGCTGCGTGGGTGGCGACACACCACGCCAGGCAGAGGGCGGCGAGAGCCAAAACCGCCCAGCGGCCCGTAGTC
>JACDAP010000118.1 GCA_013695395.1 Solirubrobacterales bacterium | reverse complement strand
GGCCGGGGCGACCGCGAGGACCGGGGCCCCAAGGTGACCGCCAAGGACCTCGCGAGCGCCCAGGACGGCAAGATCGGCACGAGCGTCCGCTTCGTGACCGACGACTCGGCCGAGCGCAAGGAGCGCGAGCGGAAGAAGAAGGCCGAGCGCGAGGCCAAGCGCGAGGCCGAGCGCGCGCGCCTGGAGCGGCTCGGCTACTGACCCGTTCGGTGCAGACCCCCCGCGGCGGACGAACGCCGCGGGTGAAGTTCGGACCTCGTCCCGCCGATGGACTCTGACGTGCTCCGTCGTCTACCAGTCGCGCTCGGTGCCCTCGGGCTCCTGCTCGTGCTCGCGGTGCTGATCCTGCCGTCCTCGGGGTCACGGACCGACGAACCCCGGGCCGCGGCCGCGTCGCCCGCGGGGATCGTGACGCTCCCCGACGCCGCTGCCGATCCGCCGCTGGCGGTGCGGGCGCCGCGCTCCGACGCGTGGCGGAAGAGCGAGCTGCGCCGGATCAAGGGATCGCGCACCGTCGCGGCTGCGCTGCGACGGGCCTGGTTGGCGCGTCGGATCGACGCCGCGACCTACGCGGGCTACCGCGGAACCTGGGCCCGGACGCGCGCCGCCGCGACGCGCCTGCGCGGGACGTCCGCGCGCGAGCAACAGAGCGTCCTGGCGCTCGCCCGTGGCCTCGCCGCCGACCGGCGACTCGACTCCTCGCGGCTCGGGCCGGTCTTCCTCACCCTGCGTCGCAACACGAACTTCTGGAGCTCGCGCCAGCCGCCGCGGGCCAAGCAGCGCTTCGTCTTCGGCCGCGACCCGGTCGTCTTCCGCTACGAGCCCGGCCAGGGCCTGCAGATCCACTGGCTCGGGACTTGGGGCAAGGCGAACGGCCGTGCCCGCTTCTGCCTGGAGAAGCCGAAGCGCTGCCCGAAGAAGGCGCTGCGCCGTGAGCTCGACCGGCTCGTGCGCCTCGCCTCGCGGCGCAGCGGCTACGACGCCTACGAGAGCCTGTACCGCTTCGGTGGCGGCGGTCCGGGCTGGGTCTCCGGCATGACCCAGGGGACCGCGGTCCAGGCGATGGCCCGCGCGCGGCGGGCGATCGAGGCGCCCCGCTTCGGCTCCTCGGCACGCCGCGCCCTCGGGGCCTTCGAGCAGCCCCCGCCCGCCGGCATCCGGGTTCCGGACGGGGCGGGCAGCCACTACCTCATGTACTCGTTCGCGCCCGGCCTGCGGATCCTCAACGGCAACCTTCAGGCGATCGCGGGGCTCTACGACGCCGCGCAGCTCACCGGGAGCCGGCGCGCACGCAGGCTCTTCCGGCGTGGCGATCGCGCGGCCCGTCCGGCGATCGGCCGCTACGACACGGGCGCCTGGTCGCTGTATGCGGCGCAGGGAAGGGAGGCGACCCTCAGTTACCACCGCCTCGTCGACGGGTTCCTGGAGAACCTCTGCGCGCGGACGCGCCGCGACGCCTACTGCGCTCCCGCCAAGCGGTTCGGCCGCTACCTGCGCGAGCCCACCCGGGTCCAGGTCGATGTGCCGTCTCGGCCGAGGGCCCGGCGGGCGGCGAGCATCGCCGTCTGGGTCTCCAAGCGGTCGAAGGTGGTCGTCTCGGTGGCGCGGCCGGGCAGAGCGAGCTTCGAGCGCGTGCTTGACGTCGGGCGTGGGCAGTACGCCGTGGGCTGGGTGCCGCCGCTGACCGGCACCTACCGCGTGCGCGTGCTGGCCCAAGGCCCGAGCGGTCCCCGTGGCGAGGCCCGGCAGAGCGTCCGCGTACGTGCGCCTGCTCGCGCCCGGCCGGTCCGGGAAAAGGAGCGCGGGAAAAAGACCGCCTGAGCAGTACGAATCATCGCCCGGGTGGTTCAGCCCGCGGCTCGTCGGGCATGCAAGGAGCGGACCCCGAGCAGGAGTCGATCTCCATGCATCTCGCACCCGCCCCTCAGTGCATAGCCTCCCCGACCCGTCCTCGGGTCTGCCTGCAGGTCGAAGCCCGGCCGGCTGCCGTGGCGCCCGTCCGCGCCGAGGCGGTCCGGCTGGCCGGGATGGCGGGCCTCGACGACGACGGCCAAGCCGACGTGAGCCTGGCGGTCACCGAAGCCTGTGCGAACGCGGTGGTCCACGCCTACGTCGGTCGCGAGCCCGGCAAGATCACCGTCACGGCGGAGATCACCGGGCGCGGCCTCGAGGTTCATGTCGTCGATTTCGGGCGCGGGATGGCGCCCCGCTCCGACTCCCCCGGGCTCGGGCTGGGTCTTCCCCTGATGGTCTCTCTCACCTCGGACGTCGAGTTTCGAACGGCGCCGGGCGGCGGCACCGAGATCTGGATGCTGTTCGCCACGGACGGTGAGCCGGCGCACATGGCCTGGGGCCGCACCGGCTGAGCGGGCCGGGCGCGGTGTCAGCTCGTCGGCAGCGCGGCGAAGGTCATCCGGACCTCCATGCCGCCGCCGGGCGCACCGCGGAGCTCCAGGTCCCGGGTCAACGCCGCCAGCAGCGGTAGCGGCGGTCCGGTTCCTGGCCCCGGCGGGGGGGAGGCCGGATCGAGCACGGAGACTTCGAGCGCGTTCCCGCTCACCGACGCGCGGATGCGCAGCCCGGCCGGCGGGTTCGGGTCGGGGCGCGCCGCGATGAACGAGGAGCAGACCTCGGTCACCGCGAGCCGCAGATCGGCCACGTCGGAGTCCTCGAGCCCGAGCGACAGGGAGAACGCACCGGTCACCCGGCGCACGACCGAGAGGGCCGCCGGGTCGGCGGCGACCGTCAGCTCGAACCGCGTGGCCCGTAGGGCACCCGTCATGTCTCGGAGAGCTCCCCGACCAGCCGCTCGCGCAGCAGCGCGAAGGCGATGGTCGCCGAGATCGCGCGCAGCAGCCGTCCCTGCGCGTCGGTCAGATCGGCTCGCTCGTCGAAGAGGACCAGGAGCGCCCCGAGGCTCTCGCCGGCCGCGAGCATCGGGACGACGAGGAGCTCCAGCCCGGACGGCGCGCCGAACGCCTGGGCGGTCCGCGCCTCGAGCCAGCCGATCTCCCCGTCCCGGAGCGCGTCGGCGAGGTCGTCGAAACGGGTGACCGTGACCATCTCCGGGCCGAGCAGCCCGCGGGCGGAGCGGCCCAGGGTGAGCGAGCCGGCCATCGACGGCGCGAGGGCCACGTCGACCGCGCTCAGCCGCCGTACGAGCAGCGTGGTGGCCTCGGCGATGCGGTCCATTCCCGAGCCCCGACGGAACAGGTCGGTGACCGCCTCGAGCGCCTCGAAGAACCGCATGTCCCGCTCCGACTGCTCGCGGAGCTCCTCGGCCTGCCGTTCGAGCTCAGCGAGCTCGCGGGTGGTGCGGCGCTCCCGGGCCGTGTCGATCCCGATGAGGGCGACAAGCGGCCGCTCGCCGGGCTCGTGGGGAAGGCGATAGGCGATCGACTGCGCGCCGGAGCGCAGGCCCGCCGTCCAGTCCGGGTGCTCGCATCCCGCGGCCACGAGGTCGTCGGTGAAGAGCCGGCGCAGGGTGGCGCAGCCCGGCTCCTCGGCGAACCAGGGCGCCAGGTCGAGGAGGTCGTCGCCCGGGGCGGGGGCGCCGGGGCGCAGGCGCACCGCCGCGTTGACGAACTCGACGCGCAGCGGCTCAGGCCCGGAGAGCGCCACCACCGCGACCGGGGCGTGCTCGGCCAGGGCGGTGTGGGCACCTGAGGAGATGCCGGCCTCCGCCCGGAGCCCGGTGGCCTCGACCGCCGCGGTAAGCGGCACGCCGCTCTCGACCGCGCGACGGACCGCGACGACCCGGGGGACGTCGTCGATCGCGTAGCGCCGGGCGCCGCCGCCGGCGCGGATCGGCTCGGGGAAGGCGTGGCGGCGCTCCCAGGTGCGCAGCCGCTCCCGGGAGACCCCCGTCAGCGACGCGAAGTCCGTGGCGCTGACCGTCTGTCCACCCTTGACCACGGTACGCAGTGTGGCGCATCTCGCCGGCCGGGGCGCAGACGGGTGCGGCGTGCACCGGTGTCGGGTACGCGGGAGGCATGCCCGTCCTCGAGATTCCCCAGTACCCGAACGACCCGACCGGCCCGACCCCCGGGCCCGAGCTGCCGCCCGACCCGGTCATCGAGCCCCCGTCGCCCGAGCCGGTCGGCCCGGTGATCGACGACCCGGCCCCCGCCGATGTCCCGCCGCCGGCGCAGACGCCCGAGCCGGAGCCCGAGCCCGGCTGAGCCCGTAGAGCTCACGACGCCGGTCGGAATCGCTCGGGAGGCCAGCGCGCTCGCGTTTGCGGCCCGAGCGCTTGGCCCGCAAGAGCGCGGCATCCGCGCGGATGACCTCGCGCGGTGACTCCGCCCGGAGGTGGCCGCTCAGCGCTCGCCGGCGGGTTGCAACCGGCGCCGCAGGGTGACCGATCCGCCCATCGGCCCGCCGAGGTCGAACCGGGCCTCGTCGCAGAGCGCCCGCATGAGCTCGAGCCCGCGCCCGCGGTCCGGGTCGGGGTCGAGCGGCCCGTCGTGGCCGAGGTCCTGCACCACGATCACGACCTCTGCGTCGTCACGCAGCTCGAGGGAGACGGTGATCGGCGCGACCGCGTAGGCGTTGCCGTGCTCGATCGCGTTCTGCATCGCCTCGTTGGCGGCCATCGTGATCTCGGCCGCCTCGACGGGCCGGGCTCCTGCCTCCTCGAGCCAGCGGCGCAGGTGACGGCGCATCGCCCCGAGCGGCTCGGGCACGGCGGTCAGGGTGTACCGGGCAGCGGTGCCGAGGCGCTCCTGGGCGCGGACGACGACCAGCGTCACGTCGTCGTCTCCCCCTCCGCCGGCCAGGCACGCCTGCACCGCGCGCGTGCGGGCCGCGTCGACGTCGTCGTCCTCCCGCCCGGACAGGGAGGCCCGGAGCCGCTCGAGCCCGGCATCGAGCACCTCGCCGCGCCGCTCCACGAGGCCGTCGGTGTAGAGCGCGAGCAGCGCTCCGGCCGGGAAGGCGATCTCGCGCTCCTCGTAGACCCCGACCTCGAGCACGCCGAGCGGCGGCCCGCGGCTCGTCAGGATCTGCGCCGGTTCCTCCCGTGTGGCGGGGGCGAGGATCGGTGGCATGTGGCCCGCGGCGGCGAAGCGGGCGCGGTCGCGGTCGGGCTCGACGATCGCGCAGACGACCGTGACCATCGAGTCCGAGCCCATCGAGAGGTGGTACGCGTTCATCTGCCGGAGCACCTCGCTCGGCCCGTGGCCCTCCAGCACGTAGGCCCGGGCGACGGCCCGCAGCTCGGCCATGCGCGCGGCGGCCGTCACGCCGTGCCCGGCGACGTCCCCGACGACGAGCGCGAGGCGCCCTCCGGGCAGGGCGAGCGCGTCGTACCAGTCGCCACCGATCCGGACGCCGTCCCCGCCCGAGGTGAAGTAGGCGCTGGCGCGCACGCCGGGCACCGAGGGGAGCGTCTCGGGAAGGAGGTCGCGTTGGAGGGTCGCGGCGATCAGGCGCTCGCGCTCGAAGAGCCGGGCGCGTTCGAGCATCAGGGTCGCCCGCTCGCAGGCGGTGTGCAGGAGCGCCTCGCTCCCGACGCGCTGCTCCCGTTCGGCGTGCAGCCCCAGGACGGCGACCACACCGAGCAGTCGATCGTCGACGCGCATCGGCACGACGCTCGCCCCGGCGAGCTCGACCGGCCCGCTGGGTTGCGCGTGCAGCGCGGCGGGGTCGACCGGCGTCCCGACCGACGCATCGGCCACCACCCGGTGCTCGTCGCCGAGGACCCGCACCGCGACCCCGGCGAGTCCGAGGACGCGCTTGAGCCGGCCGCAGAGCTCCTCGACCAGTTCGGCGGTCGGGCGCCCTTCGAGCCCCTCGGTGATCGCGGCGATCGCGGCCAACCGGGTGGCGATCGCCTCGGCCTCTTCGCGCGCCGCCTGCTCGTGCGTGAGCGCAAGCTGCGACGCGCGAGCCCGGCGCTGCTCCCGCAGATCGGTGACCTGGAGCAGCACGGTGGCGGGGCCGGCCTCGGCCGCGGCCACCGCGGAGGCCAGGACGCTGACGGGCAGCTCCTCGCCGTCGAGTGAGCGCAGGGAGAGCTCCAGCCGGTCGGTGGCGGCCTCACCCCGGGAGACGCGGCGGTGGAGCGCGCGCATCGCCGCGCGGTCGTCCGCGTCGACCAGGACGTCGATGCTCGGCGGCGTGTCGGCGGCCAGGCGCCCGGTGAGCGTGAGCAGCGCCGGGTTGACCTCACCCACGCGCCCGTCCGGATAGACGAGTGCGATCCCGTCCGGGGCGCCGTCCCACGCGGCGCGCAGGAGGGCGCCCGCCTGCTCGCGCTCGGAGCGCAGGCGGGCCAGGTCGCAGAAGACGCCGACCTTCGAGCGCAGGATCGTGGCGTCGAACGGCTTGAGGACGTAGTCGACCGCGCCGGCCTCGTAGCCGCGGGTCACGTGCTCGACGTCGGTGGAGAGCGCGGTCAGGAAGATGATCGGGGTCCGCGCCGAGCGCTCGCGGCCCCGGATCAGCGTGGCGGTCTCGAACCCGTCCATGCCCGGCATCTGGACGTCGAGCAGGATCGCTGCGAACTCGTCGGCGAGGACCGCCCGGAGCGCCTCCTCGCCGGAGCTCGCGCGGACGAGGCGGACCTCCAGGGGCGCGAGTACCGCTTCGAGGGCGAGGAGGTTCTCAGGATGGTCGTCGACGAGCAGGACGGCCGGCACGCTCATCGGTGCAGCCAGACCCGCATCAGCGTGAGCAGCTCGGGCAGGTCCACGGGCTTGGTGATGTAGTCGGAGGCGCCGGCGGCCAGGGACTTCTCCCGGTCGCCGGGCAGCGCCTTGGCGGTCAGCGAGATGATCGGCAGGCCGGCGGCTCCCGGGAGCTCCCGGATCGCGCGCGCGGCCTCGTAGCCGTCCATCTCGGGCATCATCACGTCGAGGAGCACGAGCTCGACGTCGGGGTGCTCACGGAGACGCGCGATGCCCTCGCGGCCGTCCTCCGCGTAGACGACGCGCAGGCCGCGCTGCTCGAACGCGGAGGTGAGCGCGAAGACGTTGCGGATGTCGTCGTCGATGATCAGGACGAGCTTTCCCTCGAGCGCGCTGTCCTGCATCCGGTGGCGCCGGAGCTGCTCGCGGTGGCGCTCCTCGAGCGTGCTCTCGGGCAGGTGCAGGACACGCGCGGTCAGCTCGAGCAGCTCCTCCGGTGTCTCGGAGACCATGAGGACCATCCGCTCGGCGAGCCGCACGGCCTGCTCCCGGACCGAGCGGTCGTGATGCGCCTCGAGCTGGACGACGACGGGGCGCTCACTGAGGCCCGGGTCCTCGGCGAGCCGCCGCAGCAGCGCGAGCGGCCCCTCGGGGTCCTCCCCGAGCAGCACGACCGCGACGGCGTCGACTGCGGTGCGTAGCCAGTCCTCCGCCTCGGCGGAGGCGAGCACGTGCGGCCGGAAGGCGTCGAGGACGTCCTGCAGCGCGTCGGCGGGGGCGAGGTCGCTGACGACCCCCAGCGTGGGGGAGGCCGCTGCGCCCGCCGCGGCTAGGGCCGCCG
>JACDAP010000116.1 GCA_013695395.1 Solirubrobacterales bacterium | reverse complement strand
GGCCGGGGCGCTTCAACGCGGAGCGCGCGGCCGAGCTCGGGGTGCCGTTCGGCCCCGAGCTCGGGCAGCTCCAGCGCGGCGAGTCGGTGCGCGGGATCGACCCCGCGCAGGTCGGCGGGCCGGACCGGCCGGGCCGGCGAGTGGTCTTCTCGGGGGACACCGCCCCGTGCGACGCCGTGCGCGTGGCCGCCGACGGCGCGGAACTGCTGGTCCACGAGGCGACGTTCACCTCCGAGGATCGGGGGCGCGCCGCGGAGACCGGCCATTCGACCGCTGCCCAGGCCGCGGCCCTGGCCACCGAGGCCGGCGTCCAGCTGCTGGCCCTCACCCACGTCTCCACCCGGTACGCGGGGCGGGAGATCCTCGACGAGGCCCGCGCCGGGTTCCCGGCGGCCGAGCTCCCCCGAGACTTCGACACGATCGACGTGCCCTACGCGGAGAAGGGCAAGCCGGTCCTGCACCGCTGGGACCGCGCCTCGGGCGCGCCCGCCCGGCCGGCGCCCGCCGAGGTTCCCGGATGAGCGATCCGCCCGTCCGTCTCCGCGACACCGACCCGAGCAGCGAGGCCCCGACCCGCGTCCACGACGACGCGCCGCCCCGTGCGCAGCCGGGGGGCGGACGCCGTCCTTCGGTCGGCTCATGGGTCAGCCTCGCGCTCGCGACGGCCTGCGGCTTCCTGCTCGGCGCGCTCGTGATCACGACCGTCGGTGGCGGCGACGTCACCACGACCGAGACCCAGGTGCGTACCGTCACCGCGCCCGCGGGGACAGCGCCCCAAGGCGGCACCGTGATCACCAGGACGCGTATCCCCGCGCTGGTCGGGGAACGCCTTGACGTCGCCCGCGAACGGGCCGAGCGGTCGAGGTTCGATCTCGTCATCGGCTCCGGGGGCGGTCTCTTCGGCGTGCAGATCGAGGAGAACTGGGAGGTCGTCGCCCAGCGCCCGGCGGCGGAGGAGCTGATCGAACAGGGCTCGACGATCCGCGTCGACATCGAGCGTCGCTGAGCACCGCCGGAGCCGTTGGTAGGCTCGCTCCATAACGTCCTTTAACCCGGCCCCGTGAGGCCAGGAAGGCAGCCGATGGCAGCGCCCAAGACGGTCCTCGACCGCGACGACATGCGTCGCACACTCGTGCGGATCGCGCACGAGATCGTTGAGAAGAACAGCGACCCCGCCCAGCTGGCGCTGGTCGGCATCCATCGTCGCGGCGCCTTCCTGGCTGCGCGGATCAAGCAGCTGCTCGACGACCTCCTGGAACTGGACATCCCCGCTGGGAGCATCGACATCGCCTTCTACCGCGACGATGTCGCCACGCGACCCGACCAGCCGGTCGTGCACGCCTCCGACGTGCCCTTCGACTTGGCGGGGCGCACCGTCGTGATCGTCGACGACGTCCTCTTCACGGGGCGCACCGTCCGCGCCGCCATCGAGGCGCTCTTCGACTACGGGCGCCCCTCGCGGGTCCAGCTCGCCGTCCTGGCCGACCGCGGCCACCGCGAGCTGCCCTTCCGACCCGACTACGTCGGCAAGAACCTGCCGACGGCGCGCGGCGAGCGGGTCAACGTGCATCTCGACGAGCTCGACGGCGAGGACTCCGTCACCATCACAGGAGCCCCCGCATGAACCACCTGCTGAGCATCGAGGATCTCGACCGGGAGGCCATCGAGCGCATCTGCGACCGTGCCGCCTCCTTCGCCGAGGTCGCCGGGCGGGAGATCAAGAAGGTCCCGGCGCTCCGCGGTCGGACGGTCCTGAACCTCTTCTACGAATCGAGCACCCGGACGCGTTCGAGCTTCGAGCTCGCCGCCAAGCGGCTGTCCGCCGACGTCGTCACGTTCGCCGCGAGCGGCTCGAGCGTCGAGAAGGGCGAGTCGCTCAAGGACACGATCCTCACGCTGAACGCGCACAAGCCGGACGTGATCGTCATCCGCACGCCGTGGGCGGGCTCGGCCCAGCTCGTGACCGGCTGGAGCCCGGCCCAGGTCGTCAACGCAGGCGACGGCAAGCACGAGCACCCGACGCAGGCGCTGCTCGACGTGCACACGCTGCGCTCGAAGCTCGGCGCGCTCGACGGCCTCGATGTGTGGATCGTCGGCGACGTCCTGCACTCCCGCGTGGCGCGCTCGAACATCCTCGCCTTCCAGAAGATGGGCATGCGCGTCACCGTCTGCGGCCCGCCGACGCTCATCCCACGCGGGATCGAGGCGCTCGGCTGCACCGTGCGCCACACGCTCGACCGCCTGGCCGAGGCCGACGTCGTCTACGCGCTGCGGATGCAGCACGAGCGGATGGACCAGGCGTGGATCCCCTCGCTGCGCGAGTACGCGGCCCTCTTCCAGATCAACGCCGCCCGGCTCTCGCCCCACCAGATCCTGATGCACCCCGGGCCCGTCAACCGGGGCGTCGAGCTGAGCGGCGAGGTCGTCGACTCGCCGCAGGCCGCGATCACCGCGCAGGTCGAGGCGGGCGTCGTGGTCCGCATGGCCGTCCTCTACGAAGTGCTCGCCGGATCGCGCGCGAGTGCCGCCGCCCCGTCCGCCGAAGGAGCACTCGCATGAACGCTGAAGCCCTCGTCCGCGCCCCCGCCGCCGCTGTCGACCTCCTCGTCCGCGGTGCCCACGTGCTCGACCCGCGCACCGGGATCGACGCCCCGCACGACGTCCTGGTCCGGGAGGGGGAGATCGCGGAGATCGGTGCGCCCGGGAGCCTCGAGGTCCCCGCGGGCGCCGAGCTCGTCGACGGCACGGGGCGTCACCTGTTCCCGGCGTTCGTCGATCCGCACGTGCACCTGCGGGTTCCCGGCCAGGAGCACAAGGAGGATCTCGGGAGCGGAACCCGCGCCGCGGCCGCCGGCGGCTACTGCGCCGTGGTCGCGATGCCGAACACGAGCCCGGTCGTCGACTCCGCCTCCGGCTTGCGCTCCCTCCGCGACGGGGCGGCACGCGACGCGAAGGTGCCCGTCGGCTTCATGCCCGCGATCACGCGCGGCCTCGGCGGCGAGGAGCTCACCGAGATGGCCGAGCTCCGGGCGCTCGGGGCGCTCGGATTCACCGACGACGGGCGCCCGGTCGTCTCCGCCGGGATGCTGCGCAAGGCGCTTCAGTACCAGCGCATGTGCGGCGGCGTCATCGCGCTGCACGAGGAGGACCCGTCGCTCAGCGGCGCCGGGGCGATGCACGAGGGCGCGGTCTCCGCGCTGCTCGGGATCGCCGGGATCCCGAGCGTGAGCGAGAGCACGATGGTCGCCCGCGACGCGGCCCTGGCCGGCTACGAGGGCGGGCGGGTGCACATGCAGCACCTCTCCGCACAGGAGTCGGTGCTCGCCGTCGCCACGGCGAAGGCCCAGGGCGTCCAGGTCACCTGCGAGGCGAGCCCGCACCACCTCCTGCTCACCGACGAGGCGGTCCGCTCGCTCGACACGCGGATGAAGATGAACCCGCCGCTGCGGACCGAGGAGGACCGCCAGGCGCTCATCACCGGGCTGCGCGACGGGACGATCGACTGCATCGCCACCGACCACGCGCCCCACGCCAAGGACGAGAAGGAGGTCCCGTTCGAGCAGGCGCCGATGGGCACCACGGGCCTCGAGACCGCGTTCGCCGCCGTCTACACCGGTCTGGTCGAGCCCGGGGTCCTCCCGCTCGGGCTCGTCGTGGAGAAGCTCACGAGCGGCGGCGGGCTGCTCGACCTGCCCGTCCCCATGATTGCGGTCGGCAGCTCCGCGAACCTCGTGCTCGTCGACCTCGACGCCACCTGGACGGCCGGGGAGCACGGCTACGCCTCGCGCTCCTCGAACTGCTGCTTCGACGGCCGCGAGCTCCGCGGGCGGATCCTGATGACGGTCGCGGCGGGCTCGGTCGCCTACCGAGAACGGGCGTTCTCCCTGAGCCCGGAAGGAGCCGCGTCATGAGCGCCTACGTGCTGCTCGAGGACGGCGCCCGCTTCGACGGCGAGGCCTGCGGCGCCGACGCGGTCGCGGTCGGAGAGGTCGTCTTCACCACCGGGATGTCCGGCTACCAGGAGTCGATGACCGACCCGTCGTTCGCCGGGCAGCTGATCACCTTCACCTACCCGCACATCGGCAACTACGGCGTCAGCGAGCGCGCGATGGAGTCCGAGCGGGTCTGGTCGCGCGCGGCGATCATGCGCGAGGCGGGCAACCGCGAGGACGCCCCCGAGGCCGAGCGCGGGTGGCTCGACTGGCTGATCGACTGCGGCGTGCCCGCGATCACCGGGGTCGACACCCGCTCGCTCGTCCGGCACATCCGGCAGGCGGGCGCGATGAAGGGCGGCGTCTTCCCCGGCGCGATGGGCGAGGACGACGCCCGGGCGCTGATGGACGCCGAACCTTCGATGGTCGGCCGGGATCTCGCCCGCGAGGTGACCCCGGAGCGCGCTACGACGCACGGCCACGGCGGCGACGTCCGCGTCCACGCGATCGACACCGGCATCAAGGGCTCGATCGTCCGCCACCTGACGAGCCGCGGCGCCGAGGTCACGCTGCACCCGTGCACGGTGAGCGCCGAGGAGCTCCTGGCCACCGACGCCGACGCGTTCTTCCTCGCCAACGGGCCCGGCGACCCCGCGGCACTCGACCATGTCGTGGCCACGACGCGGGCGCTCGTCGGCAAGAAGCCGGTCTGGGGGATCTGCCTCGGCCACCAGCTGCTCTGCCGCGCGGTCGGCCTGGAGACGTACAAGCTCCCGTTCGGCCACCACGGCGGCAACCACCCCGTCAAGGACCTCACGACCGGGACGATCGAGATCACCTCGCAGAACCACGGCTTCGCGGTCCGCGCCCCGGACGGCTCCGGACGGGTCGCCGCCGACGAGCCCGTCCGCTGGAGCACCGACTTCGGCGAGGCCGCGCTCTCCCACATCAACCTCTACGACCGCACCGTCGAGGGGCTCCAGCTCCTCGACGTCCCGGGAGGCACCGTGCAGTATCACCCCGAGGCCGGCCCCGGCCCGCACGACTCGCTCTACCTCTTCGACCGCTTCCTCGACCAGGTCCGGGAGGGGAAGTAGATGCCCCGGCGCGACGACCTCAAGCGGATCATGATCCTCGGCTCCGGGCCGATCGTCATCGGGCAGGCCGCGGAGTTCGACTACTCCGGCGTGCAGGCCTGCAAGGTGCTGCGCGAGGAGGGCTACGAGGTCGTGCTCGTCAACTCCAATCCGGCGACGATCATGACCGACCCGGAGTTCGCCGACGCGACCTACGTCGAGCCGCTCCTGCCGGCGAACGTCGCCCGCGTGATCGAGAAGGAGCGCCCCGACGCGCTGCTTCCCACCCTCGGCGGGCAGACCGCGCTCAACCTCGCCAAGGCACTCGCGGAGGACGGAACGCTCGAGAAGTTCGGCGTCGAGCTCATCGGGGCGAACTACGAGGCGATCAACTGCGCCGAGGACCGCGACCAGTTCCGGGAGGCCATGGAGCGCGCCGGGCTGAAGATGCCCGAGTCGGCCATCGCCACCACGCCGGAGGAGGCCCAGAGCTTCGCCGCCCAGATCGGGCTGCCCGCGATCGTGCGCCCCGCCTTCACGCTCGGCGGCCGCGGCGGCGGGATCGCCCGCACCGCGGAGGAGTTCACCGCGCTCGTGGCCCGCGGGCTCGACGCCTCGCCGATCACCCAGATCCTCATCGACAAGTCGGTGATCGGCTGGGGCGAGTTCGAGCTCGAGGTGATGCGCGACCGCAACGACAACGTCGTGATCGTCTGCTCGATCGAGAACCTCGACCCGATGGGCGTGCACACCGGCGACTCGGTCACCGTCGCCCCGCAGCAGACGCTCACCGACGACCTCTACCAGCAGCTCCGCGACCAGGCGATCAAGGTGATCCGCGAGGTCGGGGTCGAGACCGGCGGCTCGAACGTGCAGTTCGCGGTCAACCCGGCGACCGAGGAGATCCTCGTCATCGAGATGAACCCGCGGGTCTCCCGCTCGAGCGCGCTCGCCTCGAAGGCCACGGGCTTCCCGATCGCCAAGATCGCCGCGCGCCTGGCTGTCGGGTACGCGCTTGAGGAGATCACCAACGACATCACGCAGGTGACCCCGGCGAGCTTCGAGCCGACGATCGACTACGTGGTCGTCAAGTGGCCGCGCTTCGCCTTCGAGAAGTTCACCGGTGCCAACGACGAGCTCTCAACGCACATGAAGAGCGTCGGGGAGGCGATGGCCTTCGGCCGCACGTTCTCCCAGGCCTTCCTGAAGGCGATGCGCTCGCGCGAGCTCGACGTCGCCTCCGCGGGGCTCGACAGCGAGGGCAAGGCCGAGCTTCTGACCCGGCTCGAACGGCCCCGAGCCGACCGCTTCGACGTCATCCTCGCCGCGTTCCGGGCCGGCGCGAGCATCGACGAGATCCAACGGATCACCTTCATCGACCCGTGGTTCCTTCGTGAGCTCGAGGCGGTGGCCCACGATCCGGACGCCCCCTTCGCCGGCGTGCGCTCCTACCGCTCGGTCGACACCTGCGCCGCCGAGTTCCCGGCCACCACGCCGTACTTCTACTCGGGCTGGGACCGGGCAGGGGCAAACGAGGTCGAGCGCGGCGAGAACCCGTCGGTCGTGATCCTCGGTGCGGGCCCGAACCGCATCGGCCAGGGCATCGAGTTCGACTACTGCTGCGTCCACGCTGCGATGACCGTCCGCGCCTCCGGCCGCGACGCGGTGATGATCAACTGCAACCCCGAGACGGTCTCCACCGACTACGACACCTCCGACCGGCTCTACTTCGAGCCGCTCACCCTCGAGGACGTCCTCGCGGTGATCGAGCTCGAGCAGCCCGATGGCGTGATCGTCCAGTTCGGCGGCCAGACGCCGCTGAAGCTCGCCGCCGGTCTCGAGGAAGCGGGCGTGAAGCTGCTCGGCACGAGCGTCGACGCGATCGACCTCGCCGAGGACCGCGGGCGCTTCGGGAAGCTCCTCGACGACCTCGGCCTCGAGGCCCCGCCGTACGCGACGGGGCACTCCGTCGCCGAGGCGCTCGACGCCGGCGACCGCGTTGGCTTCCCCCTCCTGGTCCGCCCGAGCTACGTGCTCGGCGGCCGCGCGATGGAGATCGTCTACGGGCGCGACGGCCTCGAGGATTACCTCATACGCCATACCCCGGAGCGGAGCGACGGCACCCGGGAGATCTACCTCGACCGCTTCCTCGAGAACGCGATCGAGGTCGACGTCGACGCGCTCTGCGACGGGACCGACGTCTGGATCGGCGGAATCATGCAGCACGTCGAGGAGGCCGGCATCCACTCCGGCGACTCGGCCTGCGTGCTGCCCCCGCACTCGCTCGGGCGGGAGCGGATCGAGGAGATCCGGGAGGCTACGCGCAAGCTCGCCCTGGGCATCGGCGTGGTCGGGCTGATGAACGTCCAGTACGCGGTCAGCGGCGGCCGGCTCTACGTCATCGAGGCGAACCCGCGGGCCTCACGGACCGTGCCGTTCGTCTCCAAGGCGGTCGGCATCCCGCTGGCCAAGATGGCCTGCCGGATCATGCTCGGGGAGCGGATCGCCGAGCTCGGCCTGCCGGAGGACCCGATGACCGGCGCCCACGTGTCCGTGAAGGAGGCGGTCATGCCGTTCGACCGCTTCGAGGGCGCCGACGCCCTGCTCGGCCCGGAGATGCGCTCGACCGGTGAGGTCATGGGCGTCGCCCGCGACTTCCCAGCCGCCTTCGCCAAGGCCCAGGCCGCCGCCGGCTCACCGCTTCCGAGCGAGGGCACCGTGTTCATCACGGTGACCGACCACGACAAGCCTGCCGCCGGGGCCGTCGCGCAGGCGCTCCACGACCAGGGCTTCGCGATCGTCGCCACCCAGGGGACGCGCGAGGCGATCGAGCGGATGGGCATCCCGTGCGGCGAGCTCAAGAAGGTGGGGGAGGGCTCGCCGAACGTCGTCGACGAGATCGACGAGGGCCATGTGAGCCTCGTCGTGAACACCCCGACCGGCTCGGGCGCCCGGACCGACGGCTGGGAGATCAGGCGCGCCGCTATCGCCCGGGGCGTTCCCTGCCTGACGACGATCGCTGCGGGCCTCGCGGCGGCCCGGGCAATCGGCGCGGTCCGCCGCGGCGAGGCCGAGGTCCCCCTCTCGCTCCAGGAGCTCCATCCGGCGGTGCTCACCGGTGAGCGCGGATGAGCGTCCACCAGTCGGGCGCGGATCCGCACTCAGCGATCCCCGGCGGTGAGCGCGGATGAGCGTCCACCAGTCGGGCGCGGATCCGCACTCAGCGATCCCGCGCGGCGAAGACGGACGGACGCTCGCGCCGTTCGGCCGGCGCCGCGCGCTTGTGGTCTCCACCCGCACGGTGGGCAGCTACGTGCTGCTCGAGCTCGCCGACCGTGACGGCCCGCCCGCCGACCCCGGCCAGTTCCACATGCTCGCGACCCAGCAGCACTGGGGGGCCGGGGAGGACGAGCGACCGTTCCTGCCGCGCGCCTTCTCGCCGATGGGCTCCTCCGGCGGCCACCTCTGGTTCATGCTCGAGGACGTCGGCCCCGGCACCCACCGCCTCGCGACCCTCAAGAAGGGTGAGGCACTGTGGGTCAGCGGCCCGTTCGGCCGTGGCTTTCACTCCCCGGAGACGGTGCACGTCGAGGCACGCTCGGTGAGCGGAGACGATCCGGCACTCGGCGACCGGGGCGGACCCCGGCCCATCCTCGTCGCGGGCGGCATCGGCCTGCCGCCGATCATCGACTGGTCACGCCGCCTGACCGAGCAGGGCACCGAGGCCACCATGCTGCTCGGCTTCCGCGACGCCGCCCACGCCCAGGTGGCCGCCTCCTTCGCCACCGCGCAGCTGGCCACCGACGACGGGAGCGCCGGCCACCACGGCTACGTCACCGAGCTGCTGGCCGCCGAGCTCGACCGCGACCAGCACGCGGTCGTCTACGCCTGCGGCCCCGGCCCGATGCTCGAGGCCGTCCGACGATTGGTGAGCGAGCGCGACGTCCCCACCGAGCTCGCGCTCGAGGCCGGGATGGCGTGCGGGTACGGCGCCTGCTTCGGCTGCGTCGTCCCGCTGAAGGACGGCGGCTACGCACGCGTCTGCGTCGACGGGCCGGTCATGGCGGCCGGTGACCTCGCACCGGTACCGGCCCACTGATGTGCCACCACGCCCCACACCTGAGCCGCTGATGCCCGTCTCCTTCTGCGGGCTCGCCCTCGACCACCCGATCGTCAACGGCTCGGGCACCTTCGACGCACTCGCGGCCGAGCGCGCCTTCGGCCGCACCGCGCTCCACGCCGCCTTCCCGTTCAGCGCGTACGTCTCGAAGACGATCACGCTCGTCCCGCGGCCGGGGAACCCGCCACCCCGGTTGTGGGAGACGGCCACCGGCCTGGTCAACTCGATCGGGCTCCCGAACAAGGGCGTCGAGGCCTACCTCGCCGACGACGTCCCGCGCTACGCGACGCTCCCGGTCCCCCTGATCACCAACGTGATGGGCGCGACCGGCGAGGAACTCGCCGAGGTGACCGCGGCGGTCGGCGACCGGCCGGAGATCGCGGCGATCGAGCTGAACGTCTCCTGTCCGAACGTCGCCACCGGCCTCGACATCGGGGCGGTCCCGGCCGAGCTCGAGGCGGTGCTCCGCCGCGTGCGGCCCGTGACCGCGAAACCGCTCATCGTGAAGCTCACCCCGAACACCGCGGACGTCGCGCTCTGCGCGCAGGCGGCCGAGGCCGCGGGGGCGGACGCGGTCTCACTCATCAACACCCTCCGTGCGGTGCCGCTGCAGCCCGACGGGTCCGGTGCGCGATGGCTCGGGGGGCGGCAGGGCGGCCTCTCGGGCCCGGCGATCCGCGTCGTCGCGCTCGCTCAGGTCGCGGCGGTCGCAGAGCGGGTCGGGATCCCCATCGTCGGCATGGGGGGCGTCCAGCACGGGCGCCACGCCGCGGACCTCCTGTCCGTCGGCGCGACGCTGGTCGCGGTCGGCACCGAGAGCTTCCGAGACCCCATCGCCGGTGCTCGGATCGCCGCCGAGCTCAGCGCGCTCGCCGCCGGGGCCTGAACCCGCCTCGCTCGAACGCACCGCGTCCATATCCCTGCAAAGAGCGGGGAATCGCCACGCCGCCGCGCCGAACCGTGAAGCTCATGTCGAGGTCGAGGTGAATCTGCCCGATGTGCCTCCACACGTTGCGCGGGCGATGTAGAGTCCTCCGCCGATGCCGCAGGCGACTGAGACCTCCATGAAGCCCACCACGACACCGGAGCGATCGCTCAACCAGCGCATGGATGCGCTGCAGCGCGCGAACGAGATCCGCTCGCGTCGCGCGCAGCTCAAGCGCGACCTGAAAGCCGGTCGGATCTCGATCCACACGCTGCTGCTCGAACCGCCGGACTGGGTCGAGACCGCGAAGGTGTTCGACATGCTCCTGGCCGTCCCCAAGTACGGTCGCGTGAAGGCCAACCGGGCGCTCACCACCTGCCGGATCTCGCCGAGCAAGACCATCGGTGGCCTCTCCCAGCGTCAGCGCGACGAACTCGTCGCGTCGCTGCGCCGGTAGCCCGCAACACCGTCCGGCCCCCCGGGTAGCGTCCTGCGCCCCGTGGCGAACGTCTACGTCATCACCGGACCCTCCGGGGTCGGCAAGGGCACGCTCATCAAGCTGCTGCTCGAGCGCCTCCCGCAGCTCGAGCTGTCCGTCTCGGCCACCACCCGGCCGCCGCGGCCCGGCGAGCGGAACGGCGAGAGCTACCACTTCCTCACCCCCGAGCAGTTCGCCGCCCGGGTGGAGCTCGGGGACTTCGTCGAGCACGCCGAGTACTCCGGTCGCCGCTACGGCACCCTCCGCTCCGAGCTCGAGCGGCGGACCGCCGACGGCCATCCCGTGGTGCTCGAGATCGAGGTCCAGGGGGCCCGCCAGGTCAGCGCCGCGCTGCCGGACGCGGTCCGGATCTTCATCGCCCCGCCCTCGCCCGAAGCGCTTCGCACCCGCCTGATCGGCCGCGGCACCGACGACGCCGAACAGGTGGAGCGTCGGCTGGCCGTTGCCGTGGAGGAGCTCGCGGCGGCCTCCGAGTTCGCCCATGTGGTCGTCAACGACGATCTCGACCGGGCGATCACGGAGTTGGCGCAGTGTGTGGGCGCTACCCTTGAAGGGTGATCTCCCCCCGCATCGACACCCTGCTCGAGAACGTCGACTCGAACTACGCCTCTGTCGTCGTGGCCGCCAAGCGCGCCCGACAGATCAACTCGTACTACCACAACCTCGGTGAGGGGACCTTCGATGAGTTCCCGCCGCCGATGATCGACACCGGCTCGAAGAACTACCTCACCATCGCGCTCGAGGAAGTCGCCGCCGGCAAGATCAAGTACGAGTACCGCTAGGAGCCTCTGCGGGAGGAGAGGGGTCGCATGGCCCGCATCCTCCTCGGTGTCACCGGCGGCATCGCCGCCTACAAGGCCCTCGAGCTCGTCCGGCTGGCCACCGCCGCCGGGCACGCCGTCCGTGTGGTGCAGACCGAGGCCGCGCAGCGCTTCGTCGGCGCCGCCTCCTTCGCGGCGCTCACCGGGGCGCCCGTCCTCACCTCCGAATGGGAGCGCGATCCCGCCCGGGGCGCCTTCCCCGACCAGGCGCCGCCCGGTCACGACCCGCTCTCCCATCTCGAGCTGGTCGCCAACGCGGACGTCTTCGTCGTGGCGCCGGCTGGTGCCAACACCATCGCCAAGCTCGCCCACGGACTGGCCGACAACCTCCTGAGCTCCGCGGCGCTGGCCGCGACCTGCCCGCTCGTGCTCGCCCCGGCGATGAACGTCCACATGTGGGAGCACCCGGCCACCCGCGCGAACCTCGCACTGCTCGCAGAGCGGGGCGCGCTCGTCGTCGCCCCGACCGAGGGCCGGCTCGGCTCCATCGGGGAGTGGGGGATGGGCCGGCTCGCGGAGCCCGCGGCGATCCTCGCCGCCGCCGAGTCCGTCGCGCCGGCCGGAGACGGCGGGGGTCCTTGGGACGGCCTGCACGTCCTCGTCACCGCGGGAGGAACCCGCGAACCGATCGACGCCGTGCGCTACGTCGGCAACCGGTCGAGTGGCCGGATGGGCTTCGCCCTGGCCGCCGCCGCAGCCGACCGTGGTGCACGGGTCACCGTCGTGGCCGCCAACGTCGCGCTGCCGCGCGATCCGCGTGTCGCCTACCTCGACGTCACCACGGCGGCCGAGCTCCAGGTGGCCTGCGAGGAGGCCTTCGCGAGCTGCGACGTGCTGCTGATGGCGGCCGCCGTGGCCGATTTCCGCCCGACCGAGCCCGCCGCGAACAAGCTGAAGAAGTCCGGACGCGCCGAGCTCTTGGTCCGCATGGAGCCCACCGCCGACGTCCTGAGCGGCCTCTCGGCGGCGCGCCGACCGGGCCAGGTGCTCGTCGGCTTCGCCGCGGAGACCGGAGCCGGCGCGCTCGACTACGGCCGTCAGAAGCTGGCCCGCAAGAGGCTCGACGCCGTCGTCGTCAACGACGTTGCCGCGCCCGGTATCGGCTTCGAGGGCGGTGAGAACGAGGTCACGGTGCTCACCGCGGCGGGCGAGCACCACGTCGCTCGATCGGCGAAATCCGAGGTCGCCTCTGCCATCCTCTCCGTTGTGGAACGGATGCGCGAGACGACCACCGCCGGACCCGCGCAGTGACGTCGGTCGGTCCCGACGCCGGACGCGTCCAGCCCGACGAGGTCGCGGCGGCCGTGCGCTTCGCGGCCGCCTTGAAAGCCGCCGTGGGCGACGCCGTCGAGGTCCGCGACGGGCTCCTCGACGAGCTTCTCGTCTGCATCCTCGCCGAAGGCCACATCCTCATCGAGGACCTCCCCGGCGTCGGCAAGACGACGCTCGCCCGCGCCCTGGCCCGCGGCGTCGGGCTCGAGCTCTCGCGCATCCAGTGCACTGCGGACCTCCTGCCCGCCGACGTCGTCGGCGCGAACATCTACAACCGCCGCGACGAACGCTTCGAGTTCCGGCCCGGGCCGGTCTTCGCCAACGTCGTCCTCGTCGACGAGATCAACCGTGCCTCGCCGAAGACCCAGTCGGGCCTGCTCGAGTGCATGCAGGAGCGGCGCGTCACCGTGGATCTTCACACGCATGAGCTCGCCCGCCCGTTCGTCGTCCTCGCGACGCAGAATCCCGTCGAGTTCGAGGGCACCTACCCGCTGCCCGAGGCGCAGGTGGACCGCTTCATGGCCCGGGTCACGCTCGGCTACCCCTCACCCGCGGCCGAGGCCGAGATGCTCCGCGGCCACGAGTCCGGCGACCGCACCGACGCGATCCGGGCGGTCGGCGGCCCCGGCGACCTGCTCGACGCCCAGGATGCCGCCCGGCGCGTGCACACCTCCGACGCGTTGCGGCGCTACGTGGTCGACCTGCTTGGCGCCACGCGCAGCGACCCGCGCGCCGAGCTCGGGGCGAGCCCGCGCTCCGGGCTCATGCTGCTGCGTGCGGCCAAGGCCCGGGCGCTGCTCTGCGGTCGCGACCACGCCCTACCCGACGACGTCCAGGCGCTCGCCCCGCTCGTCCTCGGCCACCGGATCGTCCCCGCGGCGGAGGCCCTGGAGACCACCGGCGAGGCGATCGTCACCGACGCGCTCGCCGCCGTCCCGGCGCTCTAGGAGCCTAATGTCGCTCGCCGTCGTGCCCGACGCCGTCGCCCGCTGATGCGGCCGGCCGCGCTCACCGCGCTGCTCGGCGTCTTCCTGCTGCTCACCGCCGCCACGTTCGACGGCGAGCCCCTCTACGTGGTCGGCGTCGCGTTCGTCCTCGTCGCGCTCCTGGCGTCGGGCTGGGTGCTGCTCGGCGGGCTCGGCGTGCGGATCGATCGAGACCTCTCCGCCCGTACTGCGCTGGAGGAGCAGCCGGTCGAGGTCCGCCTCCGCGTCCGCGCCGGGCTCCTCCCGCTCACCACCGGCACGGTGCAGGAGCCGCTGCTCGCGGGCCCCGTGGTGCTCGCGTTCGGTCGCCGGGAGATGAGGTTGCGCATCGCCGCGACCTTCGCCCGGCGCGGGCGCCGCACCCTCGAGGCCCCGGTGGTCGTTCTGCGCGATCCCCTCGGGCTCGCCGTGCGCACGGTGCGCGGCGCCGCGCCGGCGGAGATCCTGGTCCTCCCCCGGGTCCTGCCCGTGCGCTCGCTCGACGGCGCAGCCGACGGAGGGGTCCTCTCGCCCCGGGCCGGGCGGGCGCGCATCGCGGCGGAGGTCGAGCTCGACGGCATCCGCCCCTACCGGCCGGGAGCGAGCGCCTCACGGATCCACTGGTCGGTCTTCGCGCGGACCGGCGAGCTTTACGAGCGACGGCTGAGCGCCGATGCCGACGCGCGCCCGCTCGTCGTGCTCGACGCGCGGTCGGGGCCTGCCGAGGAC
>JACDAP010000102.1 GCA_013695395.1 Solirubrobacterales bacterium | reverse complement strand
GACCCACGCAGCGAAGCGTAGAGGGGCGAGTGAGCGGGCCGGGCGATAGAGCCCCGAAATGCACATCGACAGGAGAGCCGACGTCGTCCCGCACGGCGGAAGGCCATGGTGACGATCCGACAAATGTGGACCTGGATCGATCATTCTCCCCGGGGTCAGAGAGTTCGGCACGCACACACATGCTTCCTTCAGAAGCTGCTCGGTCCGCCGACCTGATCGCGCCCACGCGCGCCGAAAAGAAAGTGGCCCTCGTCGATTTGAGGCATGGGGTGTTTCCACGCAACCCAACCCAAACGAAAAGGGCCATGCCATCGGTAGCCGAAAAGCTGCTCTCCGTCTGCCCCGTCGTCGCCTGCGCGCTCTTGCTCCTGGCGCGCGCGCTGTGCCAGACGCTCGCTCTGCCCGCGCCGACCGTCGTCGAGATCCTTGCGGCAACCAAGACCCCGCGCAGCTCCGCTTACGACCTGCTCGACGTGCTCGTCGAGCTCTTGCCGACGCTCGTGCGGACGCGGGGCCGCCCGCCGAAGCCACCGCCGGCGCCGACTTCGACCGAAAGCAGTGCGCTGACGCGCGCGGTGCTCGGCTACGTCATGGGCCACCCCGGGTGCGTCCATCGCGGGGGGGTGCGCCAGCACTACTCCGACGCCTTCCGGCGCTTCGTGCTCGATCTGCGCGCCGAGCATGCCTCGGTCGAGGTCGAGGCGTTCGCCGACGCCACCGAGTTGCCGCTCGGCACGCTCAAGGACTGGCTGCGAAGTCCGGCGAGTCCTTCGGCTGCGACCGAGCCAGCGGCCACCCTGGCCGACGCCGAGCGCCCCGACGCCGAGGGCGCGCAGATGCAGACCGTGCTCGACGCGTGGCCGCGCTGGAAGGGCGGCTTCCTCGGCTTCTGCGAGCACGTGCAGGGCGAGCTCCGCGTGCCGTTCGGGCGCGACATGCTGGCGCGCATCCTCGAGGTCAACGGTCTGCGTCGCCCCGCGCGGCGCGACGGCAGGACCCCGGACGAGATCGCGACGCGCGGCGCGTTCCGCACCTTCTTCGCCGGCGCTCAGTGGGTCGGCGACGGCATGCAGGTGCCCGTCGTCGTCGACGGAGAGCGCTTCACCTTCAATGTCGAGCTCGACGTCGACGCGTACAGCGGAGCCTTCGTCGGCGCCTCCGTGCGCCCAGAGGAGGACGCCGCAGCCGTCGTCGAGGCATTCAACGACGGCGTCCTCAGCACCGGCGCCGCGCCCCTCGCGCTCCTGCTCGACAATCGTCCTTCCAATCACACGCCCGACGTGGACATCGCGCTCGGCGACACGATCCGCATTCGCGCAACGCCCGAGCGCCCACAAAACAAGGCCCATGTCGAAGGCGCTTTCGGGCTTTTTTCGCAGGTGCTTCCGGAGCTCGTGCTCGATACGCGGCGCGGGGAGCACGCGCTCGCCTCAGCCTTCGTCAGCGTCGCCGTCCAGCTCTGGGCGCGCACCACCAATCACCGACCCCGCAAGGACCGCGGCGGACGCTCGCGTGTCGACCTGTACTCCGATCAGCCGTCCGACGAGCAGATCGAGCAGGCCCGCCGCGAGCTGCGAGAAACCGCCGCGCGACAAGAACGCGCCAGACGCACGCGCGAGGCTCGGTGCCGTCCCGATGTGCTGCTGCTCCTCGACATGCAGTTCGCGCGCCTCGGGCTACTCGACCCTGAGCGCCACATCCGCATCGCGATCGCCGGTCATCCCTTCGACGCGATCATCGACGGCATCGCGATCTTCGAAGGCAAGCGCCTCGCGAACACACTGCCAGCCGACAACGCGCGCTACCTGCACGGCATCGTGCGCAACATCGCCGCGAAGGCCGAAGGAGAGCACATCGCACGCAGGCTCTTCGCGCTGCGCCTCGAAGCGCGCGACACCATGCTCGCCTCGCTCGTCGCCGCGCGCGACATCGCCTGCGCCGTTCCCGACACGACCCGCGTCGTCGCCGACTGCGTGGACCGCGCTCTCGCCGTGCAGAGCCCGCTCGAACGAACCTTCTGGCTCGACTCCCTTGCCAACGTGATCCGGGCACGCGACCCGGCCGAGCACGCGGCGCTCTTCGCCGCCACGGCTCGCAGAATCGAAGCGACCTTCGCCGTCACGCCTCGCGAACGACACGACGCCGTCCGCCTGCTCGCCGACCGCGTCCTCGTGCTCGCGTAGACGCCGATCGATCCGAACGTGAAACGCGCCCGGCCTGCACGCCGACCGCGCCAGCCAAACAAGCATCGAG
>JACDAP010000080.1 GCA_013695395.1 Solirubrobacterales bacterium | reverse complement strand
GTCCGTCGGCGGCGGCGCGGACGCACACCTCGATCCGGTCGGCCCGCTGGGTGAGCGACGCGAAGGCCAGGCCGCGCCGGACCGTCACCGCGTCGAGCTCGTCGAGCGCAGCGAGGAGGGTGCGTTCCATCGCCGGCTGGTTGATCGAGACCAGCGGCGGGTGGCCGAGCCGCCCGGTCGCGGCCGCGAGGACCTCGACCGCGCGGCCCGAGGCGGTCACGATGCTCGCCCGCGGCTGGACCTGCGCGTCGGCGAGCACCGCCGCGTCGAGCCCGACCGACTGCAGGATCCGCAGCACCTCGTCGTCGATGACCGCGGCCCGCGGCTTCGGGTACGGCTCCTGCGCGCTGTCGAAGGCCAGCGTCCGCACCCCGCGCCGGCCGAGCAGCAGGGCCAGGAGCTGCCCGACGGGGCCCAAGCCGCAGACGAGCACGTCGTACTCGGGCATCACACGGGCACGGTGCTGCCGCTCGGGAGGAGTCGACACGAGCGCCAGCGTATCCCGGCCCCGGGCGCTGCTCGGCACGATGCGCCGCCGCTGCCACACTCGGTGGGAAGGATCCGGGGAACGACGAACCTCCTCCGCGGTGCGGCACCGACGGAGGAACGGGCAGCCTCGCCGCGAATCCGCAGACGTGATCCTCACCGCGTTCCTGCTGAGCCTTCTCGGCGTCGCGCTCGCGGTGAGCGCCATCCGCCGGGCGTTCGGGGTCCTCGGCCTCGATCTCCGTGAGGCATTGGTGTTCTTCGGCCTCGCCGAGCTCGTCGACCCGCCGCCCCTGCGCGTCGTCGCCCGGCGACCGCGCCCGCGGACAGGGTCGCCGTCGGCCCACGCTCAGCGTCCGCGCGCTTCGGACCTGCGTCCGCGGCGCGCCGCGTAGCGCTCAGGCTCGCCGGGCGCGGTTTCATCCCGGACGGACGGTCGCGGCCGGCACGCGACGAGGGTACTGTCGGACCATGACCCCCCAGGTGGCGGCTCTGAAGGCCCAGGACTGGCACGACGGCATCCGGCGTCAGGCCGCGATCGAGCTACGGCCCTCGCTCGACGCGCTCGTCGAGGAGTGCGTCGCCTACGTCCAGGCGTCGATGCCCGAGCTCGACGTCGACGAGGAGCTCGCCGAGGGGCTCTTCCAGGTGCCCACGACAACCTCGAGCGGATCTTCGACATGCTCGGCGACGGGCGGCCCGTCGGGGAGACCGAGGCGCCACCCGGGGCCATCCGCTACGCGAAGACGATGGTGCATCGCGGCACGCCGCTGGCCACGCTCCTGCGCGCCTACCGGCTCGGGACCATGTGGTTCTGGACGCTGTGGAAGCGGGAGATCGCCCGCCGCGTCGAGGATCGGGAGCTCGCCGCGACCGACGACGCCACCCGCCGCGTACGCGCCACCGTCGAGGTGCTGCTCGAGAGCGGCCAGCGCACCGCCGCCGCCCGCCGACTGGGCATCCACCAGAACACCGTCCACTACCGCGCCAAGCACGCTGAGCGCATGCTCGGCCACCCGCTGTCGGAGCGGCGCTTCGAGGTCGAGGCGGCGCTGCGGCTGCTGAAGACCATCGAAACGTAGGCCCCGCCGGCCGCTCCTACGGCGAGGGCCTCTCGCACACCCGAGAACCGCAACCTCGCCAAGACCCAGCGGCCCGAACCGCTGCCACATCGTCGGCCTGCGCGAGCGCGTCGACCACGCCGGCAACGTCGTGATGCCGCTCGACCGTGACGAGGTCCGCGAGGCGGTCGGCGAGCTCGTCGACCGCGGCGTGCGCGGCTTCGTCGTCAGCCTCATGTGGTCGTTCAAGAACCCCGACCACGAGCGCATGGTCCGCGAGGTCATCGAGGAGGAGTACCCCGACACCTGATGCGCGCCGCTTGGGGCATCCGAACCAGCGCCACGGACGCGTTTGTCGGTCCCTGACATTCAGGGCCTCGATCGAGCGGCGTAGCGTCGGCCCATGTTCACCGAGCTCAACCACTGCTTCCGCCTCCGCCGCCGCCCGACCGGCCGCGTGACCGAGGCCGACCTCGAGTACGTCGAGGAGCCGATCCCGGCGATCGGCCCCGGCCAGGCGCTCGTCCGCACGCTCTACCTGTCGGTCGACCCGACGAACCGGATCTGGATGAGCGAGATGCGCTCCTACATCGACCCGGTCCCGCTCGGCGCGGTCATGCGCGGGATCGGCATCGGGCAGGTCGTCGCCTCCGAGCGCGAGGACTTCCCGGTCGGCGCGATCGTCACCGGGCTCACCGGCTACCAGTCGCACGCGGTGATTGACGACGCGACCGACGAGATGCCTTACGCGGTCCTCCCCGAGCCGCTGCCCGCGCCCCTGTCGATGTTCCTCGGGGCACTCGGCCACACCGGCATCACCGCCTACCTGGGCCTCGAGGACATCGGCCGGCCGCAGCCGGGCGAGACCGTGGTCGTCTCCGCGGCGGCGGGCGCCGTCGGCTCGATCGCCGGCCAGATCGCCAAGGCCCGCGGCTGCCACGTCGTCGGTCTGGCGGGCAGCGACGAGAAGTGCGCCTACGTGACCGAGACACTGGGCTTCGACGCGTGCGTGAACCACAAGGCCGCCGACTGGCGCGAGCGGTTCGACGCGGCCGCGCCCGACGGCGTGGACGTCGACTTCGAGAACGTCGGCGGCGAGATCATGGACCACGTCATGAACCGGCTCAACTACGGGGCCCGGATCGTGGTCTGCGGGATGATCAGCCAGTACGAAGCGTCCAGCGGCGAGAACGCCTGGGGCGGCCAGCTCTCCATCGGCCAGCTCATCATGCGCCGCGCCTCGATGCGCGGCTTCGTCGTCCTCGATCACGCCGACCGCTTCCCCGAGGCGATCGGCTACCTGGCGGGGCTGCTCGGCGAGGGCAAGCTGCACCCCGAGGAGACGATCGTCGACGGCATCGAGCACGCCCGCGACTGCCTCAATCGCCTCTTCGAGGGCTCCAACCGAGGCAAGCTGCTGCTGCGCGTCGCCGACGCCGAGCTCCCGGTCCCGGCAACGGAGGTGGCGGCTGCGACGGCGTGAGGGTGTACGCCGCTCGTATCAGCCGCGGCGTTGGCACTGCGCGAGCAGCTGGGCGCAGCGAGCGCTGACGTGGCGACCGAGCGCCGACTTCGGGTCGATGATGCCGTCCCTCACGGCCTCGGCCAGCCGTGTCGCCGTGGAGCTCGCAACATCGCTGGCCCGGTCGGCGGGATGTTGCCATGAACGCGCCTCGGTCGCGATGTCGTCGAGGGTCACCTCCGAGATGCGTTCCTGGCCGCCGACGAACATCGACAGGCGGCTGCGAAGCTTGGGCCAGAGGACGGTCGGGACGGTGTCGTACAGCGGCGCGAGCGTCACGCTCCCGGCGTCGTGATGCAGCAGTGCGAGGTTCTTGCCGTGGGCGTCGGCGTTGCCGACGGCCACGGTGAAGGTGATCACGGAAACCAGGCGGTCCAGTTCGGCGACCGGGTCGGCGGAGTAGGTCTCGAGCAGGCGGGCGGCATCCCTGAACGACGGGCCGCCACCGAACTGGTACTTGCCCTTACCGGAAGGACCGACGTGGTCGAGGCCGAGGGCTTGGCAGAGATCTTCCTGGTGAAGGCGGGTGACCGCCGCCCCGTCGCCGGCGCGGTCGAAGCGCTGCACGATGAGACATTGGGTGTCGCCGAACGAGCGCAGCTCGTGGTCGAAGTCGGTCAGCCCGAGATGGCCGGCCAGCGTCAGGCACCGGGCCTCCCCGGCCACCAGCCCGGGGCGGCGGGGGTCGTCGGCCTTGAGGATGTGGGTGGACGGCCGTCCGTGCAGCGGCCGGCCCCAAGCGCCACCGGGCAGGCGGACGAGCAGCAGCTTGTCCTGGAGTCCGGCCAGCGAGAGCTCGCTGTCGTCGCCAACGCCGAGCGGGTGGTCCTCCAGGTCGTCGACGGCGCGCTCGAGATCGTCGCCGACGTACGCGTCGACGTCGAAGCGCCCAGGGTCGGGCGGCTCGTCCGCGATGACCAGGGCGCCGGCGATGTCGCGGCCGTACCGCTCGAGCAGCTCGAACGTCGAGTTGGTCGCCACCTTGGCCCGCGAGGCGAGGCTTTGCAGCGCCTGGCCCTCGGGGAGCAGGCCGGCGCAGAAGTACCTGGCGTCTGCGGGCTTGAGCGAGAGAGGCAGGGAGCACGAGACCACGGGGGTGTTGAGCGGCCACGTATCGAGGGCCTCGGCGGTGTAACGCAGCTTCAGCTCGTTCCAGTGGCGCTGTTCAAGGTCGGCGATGTGCCGCCCGTCGAGCCAGACGCCGAGCCGGCGCAGCTTCCTAGGCATCCTCAGCCTCGACGGTGACCGTCACCGTGGCCCCGGAGCGTCGCAGCGCACGCAGCAGCCGGTCGATGACCATCGGCGACGCCGCGCCGCTCTCGAGCTCGGCCAGGTAGCTGCGCCCGATCCCGGTCTGCTCGGCGAGCTGCTGCTGGGTCAACCCGCGCGCCGTGCGAGCGCCGGCGAGTGCGCGGGCAAGGTCTTCGGGTGAGCGCACGACCCACGTGGTATGAGGAGATGTCGGCATAAGCCGACAGTAGCACCAACTTTGCCAAGTGTTGTAATAAGCCGACAACAATTCCCTCGGGCGGTTTGTCGGGATAAGCCGACGCAACTCGCTCGACGCAGCCGCGCGCTGCTGACAGCCTGCACCCGCCGACCGTCTGAGGCTCACTCGGCCGTCCAGTCCAGCGCGCCCCGCCGCCACTCGTAGACGAAGGCGACGCCCAGGAGGCCGATGAACAGGCCGACGGCGAGCAGGCCGTGCATCCCGAAGTCACGCAGGACGACCGACGTCGGGAACAGCAGCACCACCTCGAGGTCGAAGATGATGAACAGCATCGCGACGAGGTAGAAGCCGATCGAGAACCGGAACGAGCGCTTGAACTCCGACGGCAGGCCACACTCGTAGGGGTCGGCCTGCACGTCGCGGGGTCGGCGCCGGGGGCCGAGCCGGGCGTTGAGGAGCGCGAACACGACGCCGATCCCCCCGCCCAGGGCGAGGAAGACGATCGCGGGGGCGTAGCTGCGGAGCACACACGGAGCTTCTACGCGGGCGCGGCGCTCCGCCATGGGG
>JACDAP010000507.1 GCA_013695395.1 Solirubrobacterales bacterium | reverse complement strand
CGGACCGGGCTGCTCATCAGCACCGAGGCGGCCAGCGCCGTGCGCCAGTCCCTCCGGTCGACGAGCGCCACGGCGTCCGGCCGCGACTCCGGCGTCAGCCCGGGGTACACGGCACGAGCCGTCGCGGCGGCGACCGCGACGGGGTCGGACGCCGCGACGCGGGTCGTGTTCTTCGTCGCGAAGGACGGGAAGCCGAGATCCACCTCGGGCTCCTGGTCGGCCTCCTTCGGCGCACCGATCCCGGCCACGGGTGCGCCGGAATCGGGGCCATCGTTTCCTCCGCGGCCGCAGGCGGCCAGGCCCAGCACGCTCCAGAGCGCGAGGACGGTCAGCGCGAGCCGGACGGTCAGACGGGACATCACCGCGCAGGCTACCGGGGGGCCGGGACGCTCTGCGCCGTCGTTCGCGGAGGGGGTAGACCACCTCGCATCGGGGACCGGTGGGTCGACGCGCCGTCCGGGGTAGGCTGAAGGAGACCCCTTCCCCTTCTTACGAAAGGCGCGTGATGGCCGGTACCTCCGGGCGATTCACCACCGTCATCAAGGCAAAGATCTCGAAGTTGCTCGACCGGGCCGAGGATCCGGGCGAGACGCTCGACTACAGCTACCAGAAGCAGCTCGAGTCGCTGCAGGGCGTCAAGAAGGGCATCGCCGACGTCGTCACCGCGAAGAAGCGGCTGCAGATGCAGTCCTCCAAGCTCGAGCAGTCGGTCGTCAAGCTCGACACCCAGGCCCGGCAGGCGCTCGGCCAGGGCAACGAGGAGCTCGCGCGCATTGCGCTGGAGCGCAAGAACGTCGCGCAGACCGAGCTGCAGGGCCTCGACACCCAGGTTTCCGAGCTCGAGGCGCAGCAGCAGAAGCTGATCGATTCGCAGCAGAAGCTGCAGACGAAGATCGAGAACTTCCGCACCAAGAAGGAGGTCATCAAGGCCCAGTACAACGCCGCCGAGGCCCAGGTGAGGATCTCCGAGGCGGCCACCGGGGTCGGCGAGGAGATGGCCGACGTCGGCCTCGCCATGCAGCGCGCGGTCGACAAGACCGACCAGATGAAGGCCCGTGCGGGCGCGGTCGAGGAGCTCGAGGCCGCTGGAGCCTTCGAGGACCTCACCCAGCTCGGCGAGGGCGGCCAGGACGACATCGATCGTCAGCTGCACGCGCTGTCCTCGGGCAGCCAGGTCGACGACGAGCTCGCGAAGATGCGGGCCGAGCTCGGCCAGGGCAGCCCGGAGCCCGAGGCCCAACAGATCGAGAAGGGCGAGGAGGGCCCCGCATGATCGTCCGGGTGCTCGGCGAGGGGCAGTATCGCCTCGACGACAGCCACCACGCGAAGCTCGACGAGCTCGACGATCTCGTCGTCGCGCGCGTCGACGCCGACGACGAGAAGGGCTACACGACGGCCTTCTCCGAGCTGCTCTCGTTCGTTCGCGACACCGGGAACCCGCTGGAAGAGGACGAGCTCATGGGCTCGGACTTCATGCTCCCGCCCGCCGACCTCTCCTTCGAGGAGGCCGGCCAGGAGTTCACGGGCGAGGGCCTGATTCCGGACCAGCCGGCCTGAGCGACCGCCACGAACCGCCCGCCCTACTCCTCGCTCGGCGTGGAGAAGGGCGGGCGGTTCGTCGGCGTCCCGCTCAGATCGGGATGCCCCAGAGGGGAAACCAGCGCTCGAGCTCGGGCTCGACGGGAAGCTCACCGGTGAGCTTCGCCTTGAGCTGCAGCTCCTTCTCGGTGTTCCGCTGCTGCGTGCCACCGGCGGGAACGAACGGGTACCACTGGCCGCGCTTGTAGCTGTAGATGAAGTAGACGCGGCCGCTCGGGGTCTCGTCGAAGGCGAAGACCGCGCAGAGCGTGCGGTCCGCGTACCCGCCGACGGCCAGCGCGTCGCTCACCGCGTTGACCCCGACGACGAGGTCCTCGATATCCGGGTCCTCGAAGATCATCCAGCGGTAGCCGTAGGTGTCGTCGGCGGTCCTGAGCGTCGTGCCGGTCTCGCCGCCCGTGGCCTCC
>JACDAP010000051.1 GCA_013695395.1 Solirubrobacterales bacterium | reverse complement strand
CGTCAGCCTCGTGCAGGACGCGGTGACCGAGGTTCGCGGCAACACCGTCATCACCCGCGAGGGCCATGAGGTCGAGGTGGATGTCCTCGCTCTGGCGACGGGGTTCGAGACGCTCCAGATCCTCGGGCCGATGGAGATCGTCGGCCGCTCCCGCCGGACTCTGCGGGACACCTGGGGCGAAGAGGATGCCCGGGCCTACCTCGGGATCACGGTGCCCGACTTCCCGAACCTGTTCGTCCTGTACGGGCCGAACACGACTACCGGACACGGCGGCAGCGCGTTTCTGACGACCGAGATGCAGGCGCGGTACGTCACGCGACTGCTCGTCGAGATGGTCGACACCGGTATCGCCAGCGTCGACGTGCGGCCCGAGGTGCACGAGGCCTTCGACCAAGAGGTGACCGAGGCGCTGAACGGTCTGGTCTACACCCATCCGAAGGTCCACGGCTACTACCGCAACAAGAACGGCCGGATCATCGGCAGCAACCCCTGGGAGTACATCGAGTACTGGCGGCGCACGCTCACGCCGGACCTCTCGGAGTACGAGACCCGCCCCGCGGCCGTCCCGGCCTCGGCTGTCGCCGGCGGCATCAACGACAACGAGGAGACGCACTGATGGGTGCCCCGATCCCCAACGACCCCCGGCTCAAGGGCGTCTTCAAGCCGATGCGATTCGAAGCGACCGTCGAGGACTGCGTCGTCACGCAGGGTGAGATCCCGACGGACCTGTGCGGCGGCTTCTACCGCGTCGGTCCGACGTGGAAGCGACCGACCGCGCAGGGCACGAACGGCGTGCTGTCGATGGACGGGATGCTCCAGTCGCTCGTGTTCGAGAACGGGCGCGCCGATTACCGCAACCGCTGGATCCGCACCCCGAAGTATCTGCTGGAGGAGAAGCACGGCCGCGGCATGTTCGAGTGGACCGACGGCGACTTCCAGGACTGGCGCAACTTCGGCTGGGGGAACGTCAAGCGCAACGAGTTCAATCAGGGCATCCCGCAGGGGACCAACAACGTCAACACGTTCCCGTTCGCCGGTGAGATCCTCGCCTCCGGGGAGCAGGGCGGCCCGCCGATCGCGCTGGATCCGATCACCCTCGAAACGAGGGGCATCGTCCGCTGGTCGAAGGACCTGGCCACCGGGGTCCACGATCCGGCCGGCCGGGCGAACGGGAACGGCTCCGGCGTGATCGGGGCCGAAGACAACCCGGACGCCGTCTTCACCGCCCACCCGAAGTGGGACGCCGACACCAACGAGCTCATCGGCTACGCGTGGAGGGACACGATCCCGTTCGTCACCATCCACGTCGTCAGCCCCGAAGGGACGGTCACGTCGAAGGTCCTGCACGACGCGCCGTACAACACGGTCGCGCACGACATGTGGCTGACGCCCGACCACATCGTCATCCCGTTCCAGCCGTTCATCGCCTCGACCGAACGGATCCACGAGGGCCTCGGCTTCTTCGGGTGGGATCCCGAGCTCCCGATCATCATCTGCCTGATCCCGCGGAAGGGCTTCCCGCATGCCCCGGTCCGCTACATCGAGGCGGCGATCGAGCCCGAGTACATCATGCACACGCTCTCCTGCAACGTTCAAGACGGAAAGCTGACGCTGGACGCGCCGATCTTCAACCGGCCGCCGTTCCCGTTCGAGTTCGACTTCAACAACGGGGACGAGACGGCGCTCTTCTTCAACATCGCGCGCAGCACGCTCGGGCGGTGGACGATCGACCTCGAGACCGGGCACGCGACGTCGGAGCGCATCAGCGACCGGCCGAGCGAGCTCCCGAAGGTCGACGAGCGCTCCTACGGGAAGGGGTACCGCTGGGGCTATCTGGTCGGCGGCGAGGTGAAGGGCGACGGCATGTCCATGCGGAGCCTCATGCGGATGGACATGCACAACGGCTCGGAGGAAGTCTTCGAGATCAAGCACGCGGTCCCCGGGGCGGTGCTCGAGCCGACGTTCGCGCCTCGGAAACCTGATGCTCCCGAGGGCGACGGGTACATCATCGTCCCGGTCAGCCGCTTCCGGGAGAACATGGGCGAGTATCAGGTCTTCGATACCGACGACATCACCGCCGGGCCTGTCGCGACGATCGAGATTCCGTTCCACACCGGCTGGACGCCGCACGGTCACTGGATGGACTTCCGCTGACGCCACAGAGGCGTTGATCTACGGGGCGATCCGGACGCCTCGGGGCAGCGTCGGAGCTCCGAAAGCTCGGATCGCGCCGAGGGCGACGAACGGCTCGAGCGCTGCCGGATTCGCGAGCACTCCGAGGTTGACCGCGGCGGAGGCCGGCTCGCCCATCAGGATTCGCTTCACGGGGACCTCGAGGAGCTTGCCGGACAGCGTCCGCGGCACGTCGGCGACGGCAATGACGTCGTCGGGGACGTGGCGGGGCGAGCAGCGCTCACGGACCCTCAGAGCGATCCGCCGACGCAGATCGTCATCGAGCACAGCCTCGGGGCAGAGGACCACGAACAGGAGCATGCGGTCGCCTGAAGGGTCGGGGAGGTCGACGACGAGGGCATCCTCGATGTCGTCCAGCGTGAGGAGCGCGCGGTAGAGCTCGCTGGTGCCCATTCGGACGCCGCCCCGGTTGATCGTCGCGTCGCTGCGGCCATGAATAACCGCGCCGCCTGAGGGCGTGAACGAGACCCAGTCGCCGTGCCGCCAGACTCCCGGGTAAATGTCGAAGTACGCGTCGTGCAGCCGGCTGCCGTCGGCGTCGCCCCAGAAGTGCAACGGCATGGATGGCAACGGGGCGGTCAGGACCAGTTCGCCGACGTCGCCGAGCGGCACCGGCTTGCCCTCCTCGTCCCACGCCTCGACGCGAGCACCCAGGGCCGGCGCCTGCAGCTCACCGAGATGCACCGGCAGCGTGGGGACGCCGCCGATGAACGCGGTGCACACGTCTGTTCCCCCACTCATCGAGAAGACCCACGTCTTCGGGCCTAGGCGCTCGGCCAACCATTCGAACCCCTCGGCAGGAAGCGGTGAGCCGGTGGAACCCACAGCGCGGATGCGGAGGTCGCGCGCACGGCTGGGTTCGATGCCGGCCTTCATCGCGGCGGTGATGAACGCAGCGCTCGTCCCGAAGATCGTCACGCCCTGTTCGGCGCAGATGTCCCAGAGCCGTTCGCCGGTCGGCGAGCCGTCGTAGAGCACGACCTCCGCCTCGGTGAACAGCACGCCGACGAGGTGGTTCC
>JACDAP010000041.1 GCA_013695395.1 Solirubrobacterales bacterium | reverse complement strand
CGGCGTGCTCTGGCTCCCGCGGTTCGACGACGTGCTCGCGGTCCTCCCGTCGCGCCTGCGCCCGGACGACCTCGTGCTCGTGCTCGGGGCCGGGGACGTCGATGCGCTGGGCCGGGCGCTGGTCGCGCGCGGTCGTTGAGCGATCCACCCAGGCGACAGGGCCCGTGCTGCCGGTCGCGCGCACGCGGCGGGCCCGCGTCCGTCCGTCGGCCTGTCTTCCCGGCTCACCACCTGTGGGCAGGAGGCCGCCGACCAGTGCCGAAGAGGTCCCACCAGTGCGTGTCTCCCCCCGACGTGTCGGCCCCGCCCTGCGCCGTGCCCGCCACCGCCGCAACCCGCGTCGGGTGCCGCGCTGGCTGAACACGCGCACGCTCACCGCGCTCAGCGTCCTCTTGCTGCTGGTCGGCGGCGGCTGGTTCGTCCTCCGCGACGCCGGCGTGGTCTCGGTCGAGGAGGTCGAGGTCAGCGGCACCACCGGCCGCCAGGCCGGCGCGATCCGCGACGCCCTGACCAACGCTGCCCGCGACATGACCACGCTCCATGTCGAGCAGGGCCCGCTCGAGGACGCCGTCGCCCCGTTCGCCGTCGTCAGGACGGTGGTGGCCGAGGCGGACTTTCCCCGTACCCTCCGCGTCCGCGTCGTCGAGCACGACCCCGTCGCGGCGCTCGTCAGCGACGGCGACGCGGTCCCGGCGGCCGCAGACGGCACCGTCCTGCGCGGCGTGCCCGCCGACGGGTTGCCGACGGTCGACCAGAAGCTGCCGCCCGCCGGCGATCGGATCGGTGACCCGGGAACGCGCAAGCTGCTCGCCCTGCTGGGCGAGGCCCCCAAGCCGCTGCGGGAGAAGGCGGCCCGCGCCTACATGGGCCCGCGCGGCCTCACCGTGCGCTTGACCGACGGACCGCTCGTGCACTTCGGCAGCGGGGCCAGGCTGGCCGCCAAGTGGGCCTCCCTTATCGCGGTCCTCGCGAGCCCGGAGTCCCGCGGCGCCACCGCGATCGACGTCCGGGTGCCCGAGCATCCGGCGGCGGCGGGACTGGAGCAACGCTCGACCCAGCTCGGCCAACCCTCGACCGGCAACTGACCCTCCGCGAAACGCAAACCTCCTGCTCACCTCAAGGGTTCGTACGACTGCAACAGGCGTTGCGGACTAGACTCCCGCGTTGACAGGCCTTGATGGCCCCGCGTACCGTGCACCGCCCCAGGGGCGCGCTATGCCCAAAATCCCTTGACCCTACGTCGAGGGTAGGACGGAACGGCACCAACACATGGAATCCAGCGGAAGCTACCTCGCAGTCATCAAGGTCGTCGGAGTCGGCGGCGGTGGGACGAACGCCGTCAACCGGATGGTCGACGCAGGGCTACGCGGCGTCGAGTTCATCGCCGCGAACACCGATGCCCAGGCGCTGCAGATGTGCGACGCCGACATCAAGCTCAATATCGGCCACGATCTCACCAAGGGGCTCGGGGCCGGTGCGAACCCGGAAACCGGGTTCGGCGCCGCAGCGGAGTCCCGTGACGACATCAAGGAGGCGCTCAAGGGCGCCGACATGGTCTTCGTCACCGCGGGCGAGGGTGGCGGCACCGGCACGGGCGCCGCGCCCGTCATCGCCGAGATCGCCAAGAACGAGATCGGGGCGCTGACGGTCGGTGTCGTCACCAAGCCGTTCGAGTTCGAGGGCACGACGCGCATGCGCCAGGCCGACGAGGGCGTTCAGCGTCTGCGTGAGGTCGTGGACACGCTCATCGTGATCCCGAACGAGAAGCTCCTGACGATCGTCGAGCGCCGCACCACGATTCTCGAGGCGTTCCGGGAGGCCGACAACGTCCTGCGCCAGGGCGTCCAGGGCATCACCGACCTCATCACGATTCCCGGCCTGATCAACCTCGACTTCGCCGACGTGCGCACGATCATGGCCGACGCCGGCTCCGCGCTCATGGGCATCGGGACCTCCAACGGGGAGAACCGGGCGGCCGACGCGGCGCGCCAGGCCACCTCCTCGCCGCTGCTCGAGGAGTCCGTCGAGGGTGCCACGGGGGTACTGCTCAACATCACCGGCGGCCCCGACCTCGGGCTCTTCGAGGTCAATGAGGCCGCGGAGATCGTCCAGGCCGCCACCGACCCGAACGCCAACATCATCTTCGGCTCGGTCATCGACGAGCAGATGGGCGACGACGTCCGCGTCACGGTCATCGCGACCGGCTTTGACCACGGCCGGGCCCGGACGCGGACCGCGCGGGAGGACACCAGCCGCCGTGCCGAGCGCACCACCCGGGACCGCTCACCGCGCGTCGATCGCAGCTCGCTGGAGATCAGCGACGACGACATCGACATCCCGCCATTCCTCAGGTGACATCGTCAGTCGAAACGTGAACGCCGGCCGCAGGCCGGTGTGAAGACCATCGCCCGAAGGGCGATATGCAGTCGAAACGTGAACGCCGGCCGCAGGCCGGTGTGAGGTTCACCGGAGCGTTCGAGCCTTGTTTCGCTGAGAGAAACGTTCCTCGAGCACGGCGGCCGAGCTGTGTCAGACGAGTACCGCCTTCGACTGACGACGTCTCCCAGGTACCCTCACGGGCGTGCCGATCTTCGTCGACGACCGCCCCCTCGGAGCCGCGGTCGAGGACTACACGAAGGCCGTCTATGCCCTGCAGTCGCGAGGTGACGTGGCGGTCACCACGAACGCGCTCGCCGAGCGGATCGGCGTCTCGCCCGCCTCGGCCTCGGCGATGGTCAAGAAGCTCGACGGCCTCGGGATCGTCACCCACGAGCCCTACCACGGGGTCCGGCTCACGCCGGCGGGGGAGAAGGTCGCGCTGGAGGTGCTCCGCCACCACCGGTTGCTCGAGCTGTATCTCACGCAGGAGCTGGGTGTGCCGTGGCACGAGGTGCACCAGGAAGCCGAGGTGCTCGAACACGTCATCTCGGAGGAGCTCGAGGCACGCATCGCGGCCAAGCTCGGTGACCCGCTGGTCGATCCGCACGGGGACCCGATCCCCACTCTGGCCGGGCAGGTCGACGAGGGCGCGACCGACAGTCTGGACGCGCTCGAGCCCGGGGCACAGGGAACCTTCTCCCGGGTCTCCGACTCTGATCCGGAGATGCTCCGGTACCTCGACGAGCGGGGCATCCGGCCGGGCGACCGCTTCGTCGTCGTGGAGAAGCAGCCGTTCGATGGCCCGACCTTCGCGCGGTTCGGCACCGGAACCGAGGTCCACGTCCTCGGCGGCGACCTGGCCCGCGCGATGCGCGTCGAACGCGACGCCTGAGCGGTTTGCTTCGCACCGCCTGCGGCGGCGCTCACGTTTCGACTGACGACGTCACAGCGCGCTCTTGATCGCGAGCTCCATCGCGTTGAAGCCGAAGGACCCCTCCAGGCGCGTGGTGATCTCACCCTTCGCGTTGACCGCGAAGAGCCACGGCTCGGTGGGCAGGTTGAACGCCTTCAGCGGCGGCCGCAGCCCCTTCTCGACCTCGTTGTCCACGTAGACCTCCTGGTGGATGAACTGCACCCGGTCGCCGTAGGTGGCCTTCAGCTGCTCGGCGATGTCGACCACCGGGCCGCAGACCCGCGAGGCGCAGAGCTGCGGAGTGGCGAACAGGAGGACCGTCGGCCGCTTGCCGAGCACGTCGGCGAAGGAGGCGTCGTGCATGGTGCCCGGCGGGCGTCTCGTGTCGATCTTCGTCACGTCGCCCCCGGCCGAGGCGAGCGTCTCGGTCTCCACCCTGGGTGGGCGATCACCGACGCCCGGGATCTTGTCCTTCCCGCGGGCGATCACCTCGACCTGGGTGCCCGCGGCGACGTCCTGGCCGCCGACCTTGGACACCGAGAGCACGTCGTAGCTCCCGGGCTTCGCGAGCGGCACGCTCGTCGCGTAGACGGCCGCGAACGGCGCGTCCTCGGTCGCGGCGGTCTCCGAGCGGAACGGCGTGTCGGTGACGAGCAGGTCGGCGGGCGCGGCGAACGGGCCGAGCGCCTGCGCCTCCCCACCGCTCGGAGCGAGGTAGATCGCCGTGGGGGCGTAAAGGAAGCTCTGGCCCTGGTCGAGCAGGCCGAAAGCGAGCCGCTCGTGCTCACCGGTGGTGAGCACCGACGTGGCGAGGGCCAGGGTGGGCCCGCTCGCGTTGATCGCGTCGGAGACCTCCTGCAGGGTCCGGCCTTCGACCGCGGGGAAGGAACCCGGCTCGACCTTGGTGGCCTCGGCGAGCTCCGCCCGCAGCTTCACGTCGACCGGGCCGCGCGGGGCGGGCGGTTCGGATGCCGTCTCGCTCCCTCCGCCGCACCCCGCGAGGGGCACGGCGAGCAGGAGCAGCAGCAGGCAGGCTCGGCGACGCATCGGCCTCATCCTGACGGACGCCCTCCTACCTGACCTTGAGCTTCATCTCCATGCCCGGGTGGATCGTGCAGACGATCGTGTAGGTGCCCTTGCGGGTGAGCTTCTTCCGGTACGAGCCCCTGGTCTGCGTCTTCGACTTGAACTTCACCGGGCCGCGCGTGACCACGACGTTGTGCGGCGCGCGCCCGGCCCAGCGGAAGGTGACCACCGTGTTGCGACTGACCGTCTTGCTCTTCGGGGAGAAGAAGTCGTCCTTGAGCTTGACGGTCGCGGTCCGGGTCGCGCCGGTGGCAGGCATCGCGGAGAGCCCGAGCGCCGCAGCAAGAGACAGGGGCAGGGCGAGGGCACGTAGGCGCATCTGGCCAGCCTAGGGTGCCGTCCGAGGGCGGGCGCCGCTTCCGGACGAATGGCCCGAGCGCCGCATCCGGCCGCCCGGCGAACACGGTCGAACGATCGACCGCCTCCTTGGTAGCTTCCGACCCTTCATGCCCGACGCCTCGCCCCTGCTGCGCACGCCGCTCCACGCCCGCCACGTGGAGGCGGGCGCCCGCCTCGTTCCGTTCGCCGGGTTCGAGATGCCCGTGCAGTACGCGGGCGTGCTCGCCGAGCACCGTGCGGTACGTGAGAACGCGGGCGTCTTCGACGTCTCCCACATGGGCGAGGTCGAGACGAGCGGGCCCGGCGCGGCGGCGTTCCTCCAGCGGGTGCTCTCCAACGACGTGACGCGGATCGCGCTCAGCGGCGCCCAGTACTCGCTGCTCTGCCGCGAGGACGGCGGCGTGCTCGACGACCTCTTCACCTACCGCCTGGGCCCCGAGCGCTACCTCACGGTGACCAACGCGGCCAACCACGCCAAGGACCTGGCATGGCTGCAGCGGCAGGCCGAAGGCTTCGACTGCACGGTCACCGACCGGGCGGCCGACTACGCGATGCTCGCCGTCCAGGGGCCCAGGGCCCGGGACATCGTGCAGGCGATGAGCGAGCAGCCGCTTCCGGCGAGATTCACCGCCCAGCCCGGGCGGGTCGCCGGCTGCGAGGTGCTCATCTGCGGGACCGGCTACACGGGTGAGGACGGCGTCGAGCTGCTGCCCCGCCCGCAGGACGCCGTCGCGCTCTGGGACGCGCTCACCGCGCGTGGTGTCGTGCCGATCGGCCTGGCCGCCCGGGACACGCTCCGCCTCGAAGTCTGCTTCCACCTCTACGGCAACGACCTGATGGAGAGCCGCGGCCCGATCGAGGCCGGCCTCGGCTGGGCCTGCAAGGAGGAGACCGGCTTCATCGGCGCCGAGGCGGTGCGCGCCGTCCGCGAGGCCGGGCCGACCGAGAAGCTCGTCCCCTTCGTCATGACCGCCGGGGGCCTGGCCCGCCAGGGAAACCCCGTCGTCGGCGGCGGCGAGGTCACGAGCGGGACCATGGGTCCCTCCCTGGGGGTGGGTATCGGGATGGCCTACGTCCCGGCCGCTCTGGCCGTCCCGGGTACCGAGTTCGAGATCGACGTCCGCGGCAAGAAGCGCCCCGCCGCGGTCCACACCAAGCCCCTGTACTCCAAGGAGACCCCCTGAGATGGCCGACGCCAGCTACCCCGAGGACCTGCTGTACCACCCCGAGCACGACTGGGCCCGCATCGACGGCGAGATCGCCACGCTCGGGATCACCTGGTACGCCCAGGACGCCCTCGGCGAGGTCGTCTTCTTCGACCCGCCGCAGATGGGCGCCAAGGTCGTCAAGGACGAGTCCTACGCCGAGGTCGAGTCCGTCAAGGCGGTCTCCGACGTGATCGCTCCGCTCTCCGGTGAGATCGTGGAGGTCAACACCGCCCTCTCCGACCACCCGGAGACGATCAACGAGGACGCCTACGGCGAGGGGTGGCTGATCAAGGTCCGGATGAGCGACCCCTCCGAAGGTGACGGGCTCATGAGCCAGAAGGACTACGTGGCTACGCTCAGTTAGTGAGCCGCTACACGACGACGACAGAGGCCGATCTGGCCGAGATGCTCGAGACGATCGGGGTCTCCTCGCTCGAGGAGCTCTTCGACCGCCAGATCCCCGAAGGAGTCCGGCTGCGCGAGCGGCTCGACCTCCCCGAGGGGAAGTCCGAGCAGGACGTTTACACGCACCTGCGCGAGCTCGCCGCGAAGAACAC
>JACDAP010000011.1 GCA_013695395.1 Solirubrobacterales bacterium | reverse complement strand
GCTCGCCACGCTCGCGGTCGCCGCGCTCGCGCTGCTCTCCCCCCTGCAGGACCGGCTGCGCAGCCAGCAGGCCTCGGCCCTGCGGAGCGCGGCGCTGAACGCCCGGCCCCGGGTGGAGGACGCGATCCGCGCCGACCTGCGCTCCGTCGGCGCCACCGGCGAGCGGACGTCGATCGTGCTGCGCCAGATCCAGACGGCCACCGGCGGCCAGGCGGCCGTGCTGGGCCTCGATCGCACCGTCCTCGAAGGGTCGGTCCCGGTGGGCGACGACCTCCAGGACATCACGGAGGTGCTCGCGCGCAACCGCTCCGTGATCAGCCGGCAGGACGACCGCCAGCGCGTCGCCCTCTCGCTCAACACGAAACCGCTCGGGTTCGAGGACATCCGCGACCCGGAGTTCCCGTTCTTCGTGCTCGCGCTGCGCCAGTCCGACGCCCAGATCGCCGACACGGTCGCGCAGGTCCGCCAGGCGTTCGTCACCGCCGCGATCGTCGGCCTCGCGGTGGCGCTGATCCTCGGCGTGCTCCTGACCACGACGTTGACCCGCCGGCTCGCCCGCCTGCGCGATGCGGCGATGCGGATCACCACGCACGGGATGGAGGTGAGCACGCCGGTCGACACCCGCAACGACGAGGTCGGCGATCTCTCGCGGGCGATGGTGCGGATGCAGGCGGGACTGCGACGCCAGGAGGAGGCGCGCCGCCAGTTCGTGGCGACCGCCTCCCACGAGCTGCGGACGCCCCTCACGTCGTTGAGCGGGAACCTCGAGCTGCTCGGGGAGGATCTCGCCGCGCAGGACTTCGACCGGGAGGACGCTCGGCAGCAGGTGATCTCCGCGCAGGGCGAGCTCGCGCGCCTGCGCAACCTCGCCACCGAGCTGCTCGACCTGTCGCGGCTGGACGCGGGCGTCGAGCTGCGCTCGGAGCCGGTGGAGCTCGGCGAGGTCGTCCGGGCGGTCGCGGCGGAGTTCGCGCTGCAGGCCCATGCGCGGCAGACGCTGCTCGAGGTGGTGCCCCCGCGTGGCCCCTGCTGGGCGCGCGGCGACCCGGATGCGGTGGCCCGTGTCGCGCGGATCCTGATCGACAACGCCCTGCGCTACACGCCGCCCAACACCTCCGTGCGGGTGACGAGCGGGTACGCGGGCGAGGGCGCGACCGTGATGGTGATCGACGACGGTCCCGGCGTGCCCGAGGAGGAGGCCGAGGCGATCTTCGAGCGCTTCCGCCGCGGGACCACGACGCGCGGAGAGGGCGGCTTCGGCCTCGGCCTCGCGATCGGGCGCGAGCTCGCCGAGCGCCTCGGCGGCGGCCTCGAGCTCTCCCCCACCCCTCGCGGAGCCCGCTTCGTCCTCACCCTGCCGATCGAGCTGCCGTCGGGAGGAAGGGCGCCGCAGCAGACCTGACGCCGGGTGCCCGGCCCGACTTGAACCGCCCGCCATATTCCATGCCCAGCGAGGACGATGGCGGGCGGTTCGCAAGGGCATGACACGGCCTGAAGGCCCGCCGCCAAGGTGACCCGCACGGCGTCGCGTGCGAATCGCGCGATCAGCGCGTCGTTCGCAACACCTCGGTGTAGATCCGTGACGCCGTGGAGCGGGAGCCTCGGCGCATGCTCCCCACCACGCCACCCACCGACCGCGAACCGCCCGCCATCTCCCTCGCTCGGCGTGGAGAAGGGCGGGAGGTTCGGCGGCAGCATCGGCTGCTGACCGGGATGGCCGCGCGCCAGCACGGCGTGGTCAGCCGCGCGGGGTTGCTCGCCGTCGGGTTCGGTGGGCCGCAGATCGACCGGCTGATCGCCGCCGAATGGCTGCACCGGCTCCACGCCGGCGTCTACCACGTCGGCCACCCGCAGCCCACGCGCATCGCCCGGCATCTCGCCGCCACGATGGGCGTCGGCGGACAGACCGGCGTGAGCCACCGCCCCGGTGTGGTGCTCCGCGGGGTCATCGCCGACGACGGCGCCCTGATCCAGGTGACCACCGCCACCGGGCGCGGCGGCGAGCGCGACGGGGTTCGCATTCACGAGAGCCGGGGACTGCGCCCTGGGGAGCTGACCGGGGTGCAGGGCGTGCCCACCGTGCGGCTGGAGCGTGCCCTCATCGAGGTGGCTGGGAGCTGCAGCCCGAAGGAGTTCGCCCGGGTCTGGAATGCGATGGACCGCAAGCGCCTCATCGATCCGCTCCTGCTCGCCGGGCAGCTCCGTCGCGGCCGCACCGGGAGTGCTGCCGTCCGCGCCCGTCTGGACGCCTACGCGGAGCTCCCGCCGACCGAGTCCGAGCTCGAGGAGCTCTTCCTCACCGCCGTCATCGGCGCCTACGGGCTGCCGATGCCCGTCCCGCAGAGCTCACCACTCCCCCACAGGGTTCTGCGAGTGGACTTCGCGTGGCCGCACGTTCGGGTGATCGTGGAGATCGACGGGCGGACCTGGCACGCGATCCAGAGCACCTGGGGCGAGGATCACGAGCGCGACCTGGCGCTGCGCCTGGCCGGCTGGCGTCCGCTCCGCTACACCCACCACCAGCTGACCCACAGTCCCGAGCTCGTCGCCACCGACCTAGGGTCGGCGCTGACCTGATG
>JACDAP010000612.1 GCA_013695395.1 Solirubrobacterales bacterium | reverse complement strand
GGATCGTGCGGCGCGCGGCGCCTGGCTGGCCGACGCGCTCGTGACGCACGCGCGAATCGCCGGCGACTCGCACGTCCTCGAGGTCGGCAGCGGGGTGGGGGAGACGGCCCGGGCGCTCGCGCCGCTGCTCGGGCCCGAAGGGCGCTACGACGGGCTGGAGGTCGACCGCGCCGCCGTCGGCTGGTGCCGTCGCGCCTACCGCCGTGACCGTCGCTTCCGCTTCGTCGTGGCCGACGTCCACGACCCGCGCCACAACCCGCAGGGCGTCACCGCCCCCGCCGACTACCGGTTCCCGTACGCCGACATGAGCGTCGATGCCGTGCTGATGCCCAGGGCGCTCGCCCACGGGCTGCCGGAGGCCTGCGAGCAGCACCTGGCCGAGGCGGCACGGGTGCTCCGCGAGGGCGGGGCGGTGGTCGCGCCGTTCTTCGCGCTCAACGACGTGTCCCGGACGCTGATCGCCCGGGGGGAGGCCGGGCTGGCCTTCGCGGACCCGGAAGAGGACGTGGCCGTCCTCGACGACGGCGACCCCGAGGAGGCGGTCGCCTACGCGGAGGAATGGATCTTCGAACGGTTGCGTGAGCACGGGCTCACGCTCGAGGGGCTGCACCCGGGATCGTGGTGCGGCAGAGAGGAGCACATGGGCTTCCAGGACCTGTTGGTGGCGGTGCGGCATGGCTGACGTTCGCGAGATCGATGTCGTGCACTGCGGGGTGGAGCGGGCGATCTGCGTCTACGCCGCGTTCGACGAGGGCTGGATCCTCGATCCGGGCCCGGAGTCGACGGCGGACACGCTGCTGGCCGCACTGCCGGACGGCTGGGTGCCGGAGCGGATCCTGCTCACCCACATCCACTTCGACCACGCGGGGGCGACCGGGCGGCTGCTCGAGCGCTTCCCAGACGCCGAGGTATGGGTCCACGAGGTCGGGGCACCGCACCTCATCGACCCGACCCGGCTCGTGAAAAGTGCCCGTCGCCTCTACGGCGATCGCTTCGACACGCTCTGGGGCGAGGTGGTGCCGGTCGCCGAATCCTCGGTCCGGGTGCTCTGCGGGGGCGAGAGCATCGACGGCTGGGAGGTCGCGTACACGCCGGGCCACGCACGCCACCACGTCGCCTACCTCCACACCGGCGACCGGGTCGCCTACTGCGGAGACGTGGCCGGGGTGAGGATCCTCGACGGGCCCGTGTTTCCGCCGACGCCCCCGCCGGACATCGACGTCGAGGCCTGGCACGAGTCGATCACCAAGCTCGAGGCGTGGGCGCCCGAGACCGTCGCGCTCACCCACTTCGGTCGCTTCCCCGACGTGGCCTCGCAGCTCGAGTCGCTCCGCACGACCCTCGACGAGTTCGCCGGCCTCGCCCGCGATCTTGACGCCGGGGGCTTCGAGGAGGCCGTCCGAGCGTGGGTCGAGGAGCGAACCGGCGGCAAGGTCTCCCGGGCCGCCTACGAGCAGGCCAACCCGCCCGCCACCCTGTACGGCGGGCTGGCGCGCTACTGGTCGAAGAAGGCCGATACCCTCGGGGCGTCGTGAGCCAGACGATCGAGAAGCCCCGCGTCGGCGGGCCGGGTACCGGGACGGGCGGCGCTTGGAACGTGATCGTCAAGAACGACGACCACAACACCTTCGACGGTGTTGCCGGCGCGCTCTCCCGCCACATCCCCGGGATCGACCGGGACCGCGGCTACGTGATCGCCGAGCGGATCCACCGTTCGGGGCTCGCGATCGTCTGGACCGGGCACAAGGAGCTGGCCGAGCACTACTGGGAGCTGCTGCGCGACGAGGGGCTCACGATGGCCCCCCTCGAGCAGAGCTGACACGGCGCCGTCTGTGGCGTAACATCCGCCACATGCGCACTTTTGTCGGCCGTCATCTCACCTACGCCAACGTCGTCGCATCACTCGCGCTCTTCCTCGTGCTGACCGGCAGCGTCGCGTGGGCCGCGACGAGCCTCGGACGCAACAGCGTCAAGGCCCGGAACATCGCCCCGGGGGCGGTCGCCTCGAAGCAGATCAAGGATCGCTCGATCCGGTTGAAGGACCTCAGCCGCGAGGTGACCGGCAAGAGCGGCGCGGACGGCGGGAGGGGGCTCCAGGGGCCGGCGGGGCAGCCCGGACCCGGAGGCTCGCCGGGGCCCAAGGGGGATTCCGGGACACCGGGGGCGCCGGGCGCCCCGGGCGCCTCGGGAGCGAACCTCGAGTTCGACGGGGTGCGCATGGGCAAGGGCATGCGGACGGTGGCGCCGTCGGGTACGGCCTCCACATCGCCGTACATATCGCTCGGGACCTTCGGGCCGCTGATCGTGGAGGCGCGCTGCTACATGCCGACCAGCACCCCCGTCGTGGAGATCAGCCTGCGGTCGACCGAGCCCGGGGGACTGAAGGTCTTCGGGGAGATCTCGAGCAGCAACGGGCGCTCGATCGTCTCCCGCGCCCCGACCTCCTTGCCCCCGGAGCGCTCTCCCTGGGGTGCGACCGTGGTCGTCGCCGACGGAACGACCTACGACGTACGGGGCCTGTGGCAGCGTGACAGCACCGCCTACACCTGCGCCTGGAACGACGCCGGCTTCGAGCGCGTGAGCCGCTGACTACGCCGCGTCGGGCAGGTCCCCGCTCGGCACGAGGCCGGGCATCTCGCCGTGCGCGGTGAGGTCCTGCATCGCGTAGAGCACCGGCA
>JACDAP010000603.1 GCA_013695395.1 Solirubrobacterales bacterium | reverse complement strand
GGTCCGCGGTCCGGGCGAGCATCTCCGGGGAGAGGTCGACCATCGTGAGGTCGATCGCCGGGCACCGGGCGAGCATCTGGCGCGAGAGCGCGCCCGTGCCGCAACCGGCGTCCAGGACACGCGCTCCGGGCTCGAGCACGGCCTCGAGATCGTCGCGCATCGCCTCCTCGGCCGACCGGCCCGCGACCGCCAGCCAGTGTTCGCGGAAGCGGTCGTAGCTCGGCGCGGCGTGGTCGTAGACCGCCTGCACGTCGTCGCTCGGGGCGGCGGTCAGAAACGCCAGGTCGTCGGTCAGATCGGTGATCGGGTGCCGGACGTCGATCGGCGTGCGCTGCGGGGCGTCTGCGTTCTTACGAGGGTCTCGCGGCGCTCGCCGTATTCCTCGACGGAGATCTCCCCGCGAGCCAAGCGCTCCTCCGGGATCATCAGAACTCCTTCGAGAGCGCGAGAGAAACCATGCGCTCCACGTTGACCCGGATGGCGTGCGCTGCCATCCGGACTTCTGGCGCCGCCGGAGGGGGGAACTACGGACACCGCAGGTCCGGCGGGTCGGCGACACCGGCTCGTTCAGCCGAGGCGGGCGCGCTCGACGAACTCGTTCCCGCGGTCGGTCGAGACGAGCACGGTGCCGTCCTCACGGGCCACGTAGAGCGCGCCGTCCTCCGAGGCGTGCGCGGCGACGGGGAGCGCGCCGATCGAGCCGGCGGTCCTCCACGCGCCCCCGGCCTCTTCGGCACGCCGCACGCTGCCGTCGGCCGCGACCGCGAAGGCGCCCTTCGGCCCCCAAGCCAGGAGGCCCGCGGGCGCATCGGTCGGGGCGAAGCTCCGTCCCCCGTCACGGCTGAGCTGCACCCCCTCCGGGGTCGCCGCGAGCACCGCCTTCGGATCGCTGGGGTCGGCGGCGAGCGAGATCACCGGATCCGGGGCGCCGGAGCGCGCCTGCCAGGAGCGACCCGCGTCCTCGGACACGAGGAGGCTCGCCGACGCGCCGTCGTACCCGTAGAGCGTCTCCCCGGAGCCGGTCAGCGCGTGGAAGTCGGCCTCCCCGGCGAGGGCGACCGGTCGCCACGTGGCGCCCGCGTCCACGGAGGTGATGAGGCCGACGTTGCCGGGTTCGCCGGTGGCCTCCGCGGGATCCGGATGCCCGCTGCCGAACAGCCGGTCGCCGACGGCGGTGAAGCCCATCACGTCGCGCTGACTCGTGCCGATCCGGGTGGCGCGGCGTTCTCCGCTCGCCGCCCGCCAGAGCCCGGTGTGCGTCGCGATGACCAGGTCCTCCCCTGAGCCGCCGAGCCCGTGGATGTGCCCGAAGCCCGCCGACTGTGTCGCCGGGGCCACGGCGCCCTGGTCGGGCGGGGAGCTCGTGCTCGAGCCGCACCCCGCCGCCACTGCGGCGATGACGAGCGCGACGCAGGTCGCGAGCGGCCGGATCGGCCCGCCGGGCTGCGGTCGCACCGTCAGCGGTGTGGAGGGACCGGAGGTCGAAGCCATCGGAAGAACCGTAGCTCGATGTGACTGCGACGGTGCGCAGGTGGAGACGTGCCCTCAGCCGCGCCGCATCAGCCGGCCCACGGCGGCCATCAGCTCGTCGGTCCGGTCGACCTTCAGGTCCTCCGGCCCACCGACGACGCAGTGGTGGGCGTGATCGTCGAGCAGGCCGAGGGCGACCTTGTCGAGCGCCGCCTGGGCGGCGGCGATCTGGGTGAGGATGTCGATGCAGTACCGGTCCTCCTCGACCATGCCCTTGATCCCGCGGACCTGCCCTTCCACGCGACCGAGCCGCTTGAGCAGCTGGTCCCGTGAGGCGCTGTAGCCGCGGGCGTTCCCGGAGGTGGCGGGGGTCATGGCCGAAAGTCTAGCGCAATACCCCCTGGGGGTACTGCTACACTCTTCGGCATGGAACAGAGCTACGTCGTCGAGGACATGACCTGCGGGCACTGCACCGCCGCGGTGGAGGAGGAAGTCGGCGCCGTGTCCGGAGTCGTCTCCGTCACGGCCCACCTCGACACCAAGCGGGTGACGGTGCAGGGCGAGAACTACGCCGACGCCGAGGTCCGCGCCGCGATCGAAGAGGCCGGGTACGAAGCGTCATGAGCCAGATCGAGCTGCCGATCGAGGGCATGACCTGCGCCTCCTGCGCGATGCGCGTCGAGAAGCGGCTCAACAAGCTCGACGGCGTCGAGGCCTCGGTCAACTACGCGACCGAGCGGGCCAGCGTCAGCTACGCGGGCGAGGTCGAGCCCGAGACGCTTCTCGCGGCGGTTGAGGCGGCCGGCTACCACGCGACGCTCCCGCCCAAGACCGACGCGAACGAGAGCACGGCCGACGAACCCGCACCGGCGTCCGAGACCGACGCGCTGCGCCAGCGGCTCCTCGTGAGCGCGGCGCTGTCGCTGCCCGTGCTGGTGCTCTCGATGATCCCGGCACTGCAGTTCGACAACTGGCAGTGGCTCGCGTGGAACCTCACCACGCCGGTCGTGCTGTGGGCGGGCTGGCCCTTCCACCGAGCGGCCTGGCAGGTGGCCCGGCACGGCTCGGCCTCGATGGACACGCTGATCTCACTCGGCACCCTGACGGCCTACGTGGCCGCGATCGTGGCGCTCTTCTTCGGCGGGGCCGGGGAGGTCGGGATGACGATGAGCTTCGACCCGGTCCCGAGCCGGGCCTCGGGCTTCGACGAGATCTACTTCGAGGTGGCCGCGGTCGTCACGACGTTCCTGCTGGCCGGACGCTTCTTCGAGGCGCGCGCCAAGCGCCGGGCCGGCGCCGCCCTGGAGGCGCTGCTCGCCCTGGGGGCGAAGGACGTCGCGGTGCTCGGCGCCGACGGCGAGGAGCGTCGCGTCCCGGTGGAAGAGCTCGCGGTCGGGGACCGCTTCGTCGTGCGGCCCGGCGAGAAGATCGCCACCGACGGCGTCGTGGAGTCCGGGCGCTCGGCCGTCGACCAGGCGCTGCTCACCGGGGAGTCGGTGCCGGTGGAGAAGGCGCCGGGTGATCCCGTGACCGGCGCCACGGTGAACGTCGGCGGCCGGCTGGTCGTGACCGCCACGAAGGTCGGCGGCGATACCGCGCTCGCCCAGATCGCCGCGCTCGTCACCCGCGCGCAGAGCGGCAAGGCGGAGGTGCAGCGGCTGGCCGACCGGGTCTCCGCGGTCATCGTCCCGATCGTCATCGTGATCTCGCTGGGCACGCTTGCGGGCTGGCTGCTCGCGGGGGAGGGCGCGAGCTTCGCGTTCACCGCCGCGGTCGCGGTGCTCATCATCGCCTGCCCCTGCGCCCTGGGTCTCGCCACGCCGACGGCGCTGCTGGTCGGCACGGGCCGGGGCGCGCAGCTCGGGCTGCTGATCAAGGGGCCGGAGGTGCTCGAGTCCACCCGGCGCATCGACACCGTGGTGCTCGACAAGACGGGCACGGTGACGACCGGCCGGATGGCGCTTGTCGACGTCCCGCTCGCCGCGGGGGAGGATCGAGCGCAGGTGCTGCGCCTGGCCGGTGCGGTGGAGGAGGCGTCCGAGCATCCGGTGGCCCGGGCGATCGCCGGGGCGGCGCGCGAGGCCGGTGCGCTCCCCCCGGTCGAGGGCTTCGCGAGCCACGCCGGCCTCGGGGTGCAGGGGGTCGTGGACGGCCACGCCGTCGTGGTCGGCCGCCCGCGCCTGCTCGCCGAGGAG
>JACDAP010000502.1 GCA_013695395.1 Solirubrobacterales bacterium | reverse complement strand
GTCTCGTAGTCGTCCCCGGGAGGTTGGCCAGTTAGCAACTCAAAGAGCACCGCCCCAAAGCTCCATATATCGGAACGCGGATCTAGGGCATCTCCGCGCAACTGTTCGGGCGACATGTACCGCGGTGTTCCGGCACCAATTGAAAAGTTGATGTCGCCCACAGGCGTCGACTCTGAAGAGGTGTCCTGCGAACCGTTGAGCTTTGCAATACCAAAGTCGAGCACCTTAACGAGCCCGTCCACTCTGATGATGATGTTCTCTGGCTTTACGTCGCGGTGAATGAACCCAGCAGCATGGGCGGCGGCGAGCGCCGCCATTACTTGCGAGCCTACGTCCGCGGCCTCGCGAATTGTTACGCCGCCTGCGGTTATTCGTTGTCTAAGAGTGATCCCATCAACGAATTCTGTCGCGATGAAATCGATCGAATCGGCGCGACCGATCTCATGGATGGTAAGGACATTCGGATGATTGAGCGCGGAGATAATATGCGCTTCTCGTCGAAAGCGTTCGGTGGACCCGGGATGACGGTAGAGTTGGGCGGGAAGTATCTTGAGCGCGACTTTCCGGTTGAGTTCCTCGTCGCGGGCGAGATAAACCGTGCCCATTCCTCCCCTTCCCAGTTCGCCTTCGATCTCATATCGACCGAGCCTTTCACCGATCCTCAGGTCTTCAACTTCGTTGCTTAAGGCGTTGCCGACAAATGAAAGATAAGCGGGCTGCGAAATAAAATCACCTAGCGTCTGATCGGCCTTGAGGAACGCGATCACCTCGTCCCTCAGCGAGGGGTCAGCCGCGCACTGTTGAGCGACAAACTGCGTCCGCTGCTCGGGATTTATGTCGAGGGCTTGCTGAACTATGGCCTTGATCTGCTGCCACTCGGTTGCGTTCATCATGTTAACCTGGCCGCCGTCAGGATCGAACAAGTTGGCGGACACCAATAATGTCCTCGACCATTAATGCGGCAGAAGCCGCCATTTTGGACCGCGTCTCTGATTACCCCGTGATCTCTTTATGGAGCCAAAGGCGCGCCGTCGTCCACTCCCGTTTAACGGTCATCGGTGAAGTGCCAAGCGCCCGCGCCGTCTCTTCGATCGTCAGCCCGGCGAAGTATCGAAGCTCGATGACCCGGGCACCGAACGCGTCGATCTCGGAGAGTTTGGTCAGGGCCGCATCGAGCAGCAGCAAGTCCTCTTCGCTTTCGTTGCTAGCCGCGACGCTTTCGTCGAGCGTGATCATTACCGAATGTCCGCCGCGCTTTGCCGCCGACGTCTTGCGCGCGTGATCGACAAGTATCTGCCTCATCAGGTTTGCTGAGATCCCGAAAAATTGTTCCCGGTTTTGCCACTCCAGCCCCTGGGCCTTCACTAGGCGCATATACGCTTCGTTCACCAGGGCGGTCGCCTGAAGTGTGTGGCCCGAGGATTCACGGCGGAGATATCCATCGGCGATCCGTCGTAGTTCACGATAGACGATAGGCAGAAGGGTATCCAGCGCAGTACTGTCTCCGGCATGCCACTTTTGGAGAAGTAAGGTGACTTCACCCGGATGAGCGGGGCTGTTCTTGTTGTGAGGTTCGGCCACGAAACGACTCCCTTGATGCGAGTGTTGCTCCACGATAATAGTTTGTCCGCCTTGCTGACGCAATAAATTCCTTGCTCACCTGACGAGCGGTCTTTTCCGTTTTGGTCTGATTTATCGTTTCGCTCCGCATTACCTAAATGAAAGCCAAAAACATCCAGATCGAAAGCCGGGTGAATAGATCAAAATTAAGGAGATAGACCATGAATAAAACTTTTATTTCTCGAACAATTGCCGCCGCGCTGCTATTCGCGACCTTTCTTTCTTTGTCATTGTCCGCTAACGCACAGGAATATTCGGATTGGTCCGCGCCGCAAAGACTGGGACCGGAGATAAATACCGCTGGGGTTCTCGAGGGCTGTCCCTTTATCTCCAAGGACAATAACACTCTTTTCTTCGCCTCGAATCGGTCGGGCGGCTCAGGCGGGGCGGACATCTGGGCGAGCGTACGGGAT
>JACDAP010000592.1 GCA_013695395.1 Solirubrobacterales bacterium | reverse complement strand
CCGCCAAACAGGACGGCGAGGATCGCGACAAAGGCGGCGAGCTTGGTCGGCGTGCTCATCAGACGACCTCGTAGCCCGCGACGGCGACGGCCGTCTTGACAGCATCGTCAGAGACGTTCTCGCCGGTGACGGTCAGGCGGCCGGAGGTGAGGTCGACGTCGACGGACTCAACACCTGCGACCTCGGAGACCTCCTCGCGCACGCTCGTCACGCAGTGCCCGCACGTCATGCCCGAGACGGTGAAGTCGCGGGAAGCAGCGGAGACGGGGACGGCGGACGAGGTGCTGGGCTGGGTGTCGGTCTGGCACTGGCAGGTCTGGCACATGATCTGGGTCCTTGCATACGGGAGGGGGGTATATACGAGGCCAAAAAGTGCCGGGACGAATCCCGGCGTAAACAACGGTGCTTGGCCTCTTGGCTGCTACAGTAGCACGATACCCCCCGGGGGTACAAGTATTCCGTCAGCGACGACCGGGAGCCCTACTAAATGGCCACCAACGACACAACCGAGACCACCCCGACACGCGGCTACACCGCGACCAAGGACCAGCTCCTCACGCGCCTTCACCGCGTCGAAGGCCAGGTGCGCGGCGTTCAGGGAATGGTCGAAGACGACCGCTACTGCATCGACGTGATCACGCAGATCTCCGCGATTCAGGCCGCCTTGGACAAGGTCGCTCTCGGGCTGCTGGACGAGCACGCACGCCACTGCGTCGCCAAGGCCGACGGCGAGCAGGTGGTCGAGAAGACCGATGAGTTGATGGCCGCGGTCGGTCGGCTGATGCGTCGCAGTTGACCCGCCGGGGGCACGAAGCAGTGCGTGCTGCTGGCCCGACAGGCTCGCCGTCGAAGAACGGCGCCGCTTCGGGTCTTGGCCTCGACCGGTACGAGCAGCCCAGCACCCGCGACGCTAGGCCTCGATCAGGGTCGGCCAGGCGGGTTCGAGGCGCCGCATGACATCGTCGGTCATCTTCACCGGGTCCCGTTTGCCCGCCGACGCGGTCCAAGCCTTGAGCATGCCGTCGATTGCCCCCATGATCGCCCCGGCGGTGACGGTGCAGCGGGCGTCGGTCGCGGGGTCTGCCCCGATCTCGGCCCCGACGAGCGCGGCGATCCTCTCGCGCCATTCGCGATTTGAGGCTTCGAGTCGGGGCTGCAGCGATGGGGTCGTGCGCGAGATCCTCGAGGAGGTGAGGACGGGTTCGGGGTCGGCGGCGATCTGCTGCGCGACCGCCCGCGCCCCACGCCGCATCACCGCGTACAGCGGCTCCTGGGGACGCCGGTCGGCGATCACGGCGTCCCACTCACCCAGCCAACCCGCTGGAGCCGCGAAGACGAGGTCGTCCTTGCGGGGGAAGTAGCGGTAGAGGGTGCGACGCGAGACGCCGGCGGCGTCAGCGACGTCTTCCATGGTCGTCGCATCGAAGCCCCGCTCAGTGAACAGCACCAGCGCGGCCGACACGAGGTCGGCCCCTGTGGCGCGACGGCGGCGTTCACGGAGGTCAGCCATCCCAAAGACGATACATGGTGCCGATACAACACGACGTGCTATTATGGCACGACGTGCCACGCAACCGAAAGGGAGCTCAATGATCGTCAACGTCCACGAACGCAGGCTGCCGGCCTCGCCCGAACAGGTCGGCGCCCTGCTCGACCGTCTCTTCACTGCCGACGACTGCCTCTGGCCTGCGGAGCGCTGGCCCATGCGTCGCAGCGGGGAGCTGCGCGTCGGCGCCGCCTGCCACCACGACGACGTCCTGTACACGGTCGCCGAGTACGAGCCCGGAGAGCGCGTGTGGTTCGCCTTCACCGACATCGACCTGCACGGCGGTCACGGGTTCGACGTTCTGGAGGAGGAAGGTGCCACCCGCCTGCGCCACACGCTGCGCGCGCGCCCCCGTCGCTCGATGTTGATCCTGTGGCCGTCGATCGTGCGCCCCGTGCACGACGCGCTCCTGGAGGACCTGCTCGACAACGCGGAGCATGCGCTGACCGGCACGGTGGCGTCACCGCACCGTTACTCGCGGTGGATCCGCCTCCTACGCGCGATCAACTCGAGGGTCGAGCGCGGCGCATCCGCGCCCGCGCCGGCCGGGGCGGCCGGAGACCCCGCGCTGGTGGAAGCGCAGGGCGGACGATGACCGCGCGCACACGGACGGGAGGGGCTGCGGCCCTCGTCCTCACGGGTCTGACTGGGCTGCACGCCTATTGGGCGCGCGGCGGGCTCTGGCCCGGCGACGACCCTGCCTCCTTGGGGGAGACCGTCGTGGGCCCGGGCGCGGAGCTGCCGCCGAGCCCCGCCGTATGGGCGGTCGCCGGCCTGCTAGGAGCGTCGGCTGCCGCGGTGGCGACGACGACCGCCATGCGCGAGCCCCCGGGCCTGGCCCGCACGATGACGCGCGTGACCGGCGGCGTGCTGCTCGCGCGCGGCATGGGAGGCATGGCCCTCTCGCTCATCAACGGCCTGGACACGCGCTTCGGCCGCCTCGACGCGCTGCTCTACTCGCCGCTTTGCGTCGCGCTGAGCCGCGGGGCCGTCCTCGCCGCCCGGAGCGCGCAATGAAACGTGCGGCCAACGGTGGGCGCGACGCCTACCACTCATCCGGCGATGAGCGAACCCAGAAGCGCGACAGCACAAAGGTACGGACAGCGTGACCAACGAGCACTCTGCGGTTCAGCCAGGAAGCCCGCCACGCCTGATCCTCGACGCTTTCTTCCTGCCGCGCGGGCCGCTGGGTCGCCTCGGCGGTCGGCTAATGGCCCGTGGCCTGGCGCAGCAGCGGGAGATCGCTGACCTGCTCTCCAACCCACGCGCTGACCTCTGCGAGATCGGCTGCTCAGGCCGCTGGGTTAGGGGTTCGGGGTCAGTCTTCCAGGTGGTCGCGACCTCTCGCGGTGTGTTGTAGTTCAGGCCGCTGTGCGGCCGGTGGTGGTAGGCCTCGATGTGGCGCCGATCTTGCCCCGGGCTTCGTCGATGGTCTCGAACTCCTCGTTGAGCGGCTACTTGAGGCACGCTAGGTCCAGCCTTGCCTCCTGCGTGAACTGGGCTGGCTGACTGGCTGACTGACTGATGCGGGCGGAGGGACTTGAACCCCCACGACCTTGCGGTCACCAGGTCCTAAACCTGGCGCGTCTACCGATTCCGCCACGCCCGCGTGCCTGACGTCCATCATGCTCGCACGCCGCTGACGGCACGCGTGCGGGAAAGTGGCGATGGCCTGAGGCAGCCTCCGGCCACGCAAGGTAAGGTCGGCGCAGCATGGCCACTCAAGACGAGATCGTGATCGAACACCCGAACCGGGACAAGGCCTCGAGCAAGCTGATGAAGCTGATCGTGGTGCTGTTTCTACTCGGCTCTGCCGTGCTGGTCACGGTCATCACCGTCGGGGGCTGGGATGCGCTCGCGGGCGCGCAGATCCTGCAGATCGCCTACATCGCCCTCTACGTGGTGATGGCCTTCTTCGTCGCGCGCTGGCAGCGCGGCGTCCTGCCGGTCGCCGCCGCGCTCGCGATCATCCTGCTGATCTTCGCCGCCGTCTCAGCGCCCGAGTGGTTCAGCCGCGACAAGATGGGCTTCACCGATCCAGACCTGGCCGCCGAACTCCTCGGCACGCTCACGTTGATCGTCGTCCCCGTCCAGGCCGCGCTCATCGTCTTTGCGATGCTCGGCTTCCGCCAGGGCTGGAACATCGAGGTCGAGCGCCTGGCCGACGGCAGCACGCGGTCCAAGCCCACGTAGCCCAAGACCTCGCGGCGGATACCCGGGGCGGGATTCGAACCCGCACGCCACGAAGGCAGGTCGTTTTGAGCAACCGGTGTCTACCGTTCCACCACCCGGGCGGGCTGACGTGACCTTAGCCCGGAACGAGGTCAGGCATCGTCGACGAGCGCGCGGAGCTCGCCGGCGAGCTCTGGAGGGGCGGTGAGAATGCCCGGCGGCAGCGCGTCGGTGGCCGGGAGCGGCTCGACGTGGAGGCCGACCCCCTCGCAGAGCAGCGTGCCCGCGGCGATGTCCCACGGCTTCACGCCGTGCTCGTAGTAGGCGTCGAGGCGGCCGGCGGCGGCCCAGGCCAGATCGAGCGCGGCGGCGCCCGCTCGGCGTAGGTCGCGGACCCGCGGGAGCATCCGCACCGCGATCTGCGCCTGGGCGGCACGGATCTCGGCGGCGTAGCCGAAGCCGGTGGCCAGCAGGGCGGCCCCGAGCTCGGGCGCCGGGCCGAGATCGGCCAGCGGCTCGCCGTTCAGCGTCGGGCGCTCTCCGACGGCGACGGCCCACAGCTCGTCGCGCACCGGGTCGAAGACGACACCGGCCCGGTCCTCGCAGGCGACCGAGACGCACCACTGCGGGTGGCCGTAGAGGTAGTTGATCGTGCCGTCGAGCGGGTCGACGATCCAGCGCAGCCCGCTCGTGCCCGGCGTGTCCTCCCCCTCCTCCCCCATGATCGCGTCCTCGGGGCGCTCCCGGGCGAGCAGCTCGCGGATCGTCCGCTCGGCCGCGAGGTCGGCCTCGGAGACGAGGTCGGTCGCGGTCGACTTGCTGCTCACCCCGACCGCGCCGCGGTCGAAGCGCTCGAGCAGCTCCGGCGCCGCTGCCCGAGCGGCGGCCACCGCCACCGCGACAAGCTCGGCGTTCGTCGTCCCCGCGCTCACGAGACGCTCGGGCGGCGGTGGGCCCAGGGCCGCGCCTGCTCGAGCTCGGCGGCCAGGGAGAGGAGCGTCGCCTCGTCGTCGGTGCGCCCGACGAGCTGCACCGCGAGCGGAAGGCCGCTCGCGTCAAAGCCCGCCGGAACGCTTGCCGCCGGCTGTCCGGTCGCGTTGTAGGTGGCGTAGTAGGGGACGCGGTCGAGCATCGCGTTCAAGGTCCAGAGCGCCCCGCGCCCCTGGAGGGCACCGATCTCGAACGGAGGCTTGGCGGGGCCGGGTGTGAGGATCACGTCGGCGTGCTCGAAGGTGGCACCCACCCGACGGGCGACGCCCATGCCGGCACGGACCGCCTTCTCGACGAGCACCCCGGGAATCGGACGGCCCAGGCGCGCGAAGTTACGGGTACGCCGCTCGGCGTATTCCGGCTGCTCGAGCCGGTCGAAGTCGTCCCGGACGCCTCCGAGGTAGCGCGCGATGACGCTCGGACCGGCCAGCGGGCCGAAGTCCAGACGGGTCTCGGTGACCGTGTGACCGAGCGCGCGGAGGTGCTCGGCGGTCTCCTCCACCGCCCGGAGGGCGTCCGCGCTCGGCCGGGCCAGGATGCCGGTGGGCAGGTTCGTGGCCAGCGCGATCCGCAGCCGCCCCGCGGGCCCGGCGGCAGCCTCCGTGTAGCGGCTGCCGGTGCCGGCGGCGACGTCGAGGAAACGCGCGGCGTCGGCGACGGTGCGGGCGATCGGACCGTAGGTGGAGAGACCGTTCCAGCCGTCGTCGTAGGGGCTCAGCGGCACCCGGCCACGCTGCGGCTTGATCCCGAACAGCCCGCACCAGGCGGCGGGGATGCGGATCGAGCCCGCGCCGTCGGAGCCGTGGCCGACCCCGCAGAGCCCGGCGGCGACCGCGGCCCCCGTCCCGCCGCTGGAGCCACCCGGCGTGTGGTTCGGGTTCCACGGGTTCCGCGTCGCCCCCTGCGAGAGCGTCTCGGTGAAGCAGCAGACCATCAGCTCGGGGACGTTCGTCTTCCCGAGCACGACCGCGCCGGCCTCGCGCAGCCGGGCGACCATCGTGGAGTCGGTCTGCTTGATCGACGGGTTGGCTCCGGTGCCGAACATCGTGGCCTGTCCGGCGACGTCCGCGTCGTCCTTGATCGCGATCGGCACGCCGTTGAGCGGTCCGGCGCCCTCCCCGCGGCGCGCGTCGGCCGCGTCGGCCTCGGTGAGCGCCTGCTCCGCGAGCACCACGCGATACGCGTTCAGCTGACCGTCCAGGCGGGCGATCCGCTCCAGGTAGAGCTCGGTGAGCTCACGGGAGCTCACGGTGCCGGCGGCGATCAGGTCGGCTTGGCGGGCGGCGCCCGCGAAGGCGAGCTCCGTGGCGTCGAGGGTGGTGCTCATCGGGCCGATGCTACGCGAGGACGCCTCCCGCGACCCCGGTCCAGCGACGAGGGCGGCGAGCGGCGGCCGGCCGGCGGGACGGCGCAGGCCGCCGGGCGGCCGCACCCGGGTGCGCCGACCGGTGGGGGCGATGATCTACGCTCGCCCGCGATGGA
>JACDAP010000580.1 GCA_013695395.1 Solirubrobacterales bacterium | reverse complement strand
CGCTCGGATCGAGCCTGGCAGCGGCCTCGGCCGCAACCGCGGCCCGGATGGCGGCACCCAAGCGCGCGGCCACCGCGACGAGTGTCGCCCCTGCGCGCCTGCGGGAGGTCGAGCGCCCCGCTCGGCCGCCGAAGGCGTTCTCGGAGCGGTTCGGCGGCAATCCGGACCGCATCGCCATGTGGGCCGTGCTCCTGGGGATCGTGCTCGTCCTCATCGCCTTCACGAGCGGATCCGCCGGCGCGATCGCGCTGCCGCTCGTCTCGGCGCTCTGACGAACCGGCCCAGGTGCCGTCACTGCGGCGGTCCCTTGCGCGCCACCCGCCGGGCGCCTAGGCTTACCGATCGTAAGAGCATTCGATCGTTTACAGCGAGGGCCGATGAAGACCGCCAGCAGCCGCTTCCAGATCCACGATGACCTCACGGCGCCCGAAGGGTCCCTGCCGATCCTCAAGGGAGCGCTCTCCACGGCCGGCCAGCTCCCGAACTTCCTCGGCGTGATCGCCGGTTCCCCAGCGGTGCTGCGCGCCTACGCGCGTTTCCGCTCCGAGCTGCGCCACGGCGCCCTCACCCCGGCGACCCTCGAGCGGATCTCACTGGCGGTCGCCACCCATTACCGCTCCGCTCCGGGCGTCGCGCTCCACACACGGACCGCGCGCGGTGCTGGTGTGGGCGTCGACGAGATCCGCGCCGCCCGGGCGTGGGCCTCAGACGACCCGCGGCACCACGCTCTGCTCGCCTACCTCAAGCCGCTGGTGACCGAGCACGGCCGTGCCCCGCAGCACCTCCACGAGGAGGCGCGCGAGGCCGGCTGGAGCGACGAGCAGCTGCTCGAGGCGATCGCCTTCAGCTCGATAGAGGCGTTCACCGCGGTCGTCAACGTGGCCGGTGAGGTCCCGGTCGACGGGTCGATCGAAGAGGCTCGCACGCTGCGCGCGGCGTGAGGGCACCGCGCCGGGAGCGAGCGCGAACGCGCCCGTTCCGGGCCGGTCGCCGCTACGCTTGACGGCGACGACCATGGCGACCGACCAGACCACACCGGCGCAGGCACGTAGCGGCTGCTGCCCGTACTACCACGATGCGATCGAGCTGATCGGCCGCCGGTGGACCGGTGCGATCCTGGCCGTCCTGATGGACGCGGACCGGCCGCTGCGGTTCTCCGAGATCGCGGCGTCCGTCCCCCAACTGTCTGATCGTCTGCTCTCCGAGCGGGTCAAGGAGCTCGAGGCTCGCGGCCTGCTGGCCCGCGAAGCGACCGTGGAGGCACCGGTGCGCGTCGACTACGCGCTCACCCCGATGGGCCGCAGCCTCGCTCCCGCCCTCGCCGAGCTCGCCACCTGGGCGCGCCGCTGGCTCGGCGACAGCTGTACGGCCACTCAGGACCCCGACCGCCCGTCCGGCTGAGTTCGACTTCGGGGCGATGCGCGGTTCACTAGGGTCCCGCGAATGAGCGAGCAGCCCCAGACCCCCGAGGACGTCAGAGCCCTCGTCGAGGAGCGCGACATCCGCTTCGTGCGGTTCTGGTTCACGGACATCCTGGGCCAGCTCAAGTCGTTCTCGGTCAACACCGACGAGCTCGACCAAGCCTTCGCTAACGGGCTCGGCTTCGACGGCTCCTCGATCACCGGCTTCAACGCCATCGAGGAGTCCGACATGATCGCCCAGCCGGACCCGACCACCTTCGCCGTGTTGCCGTGGCGGCCGGAGGAGCAGGGAGTCGCTCGCGTGTTCTGCGACATCCGCACCCCCGAGAACACGCCCTACGAGGGCGACCCGCGGCACGTCCTGCGCACCGCGATCAGCCGCGCGGAGCAGATGGGCTTCGAGGCGTTCAACGTCGCGCCCGAGCTCGAGTACTTCCTGTTCAAGGACGCGGCGGGGACCGAGGTGCTCGACCGTGGTGGCTACTTCGACCTCACCACGCTCGACGCCGGCTCGGACGTGCGCCGAGAGACGGTTCTGGCGCTCGAGCAGCTCGGCATCCACGTCGCCTCCTCCCACCATGAGTCGGGGCCCTCGCAGCACGAGATCGATCTGCGCCCCGCGCCCGCGCTCAAGGCGGCAGACGACGTGATGACGCAGCGGATCACCGTCAAGGAGCTCGCGATGAAGTTCGGGTGGCACGCGACGTTCATGCCGAAGCCCCTGTTCGGTGAGAACGGCTCGGGGATGCACACGAACATGAGCCTCACCAAGGGCGGGGAGAACGCGTTCTTCGACGCCGACGACCCGTACCACCTCTCAGACGTGGGCAAGGCGTTCATCGCCGGTCAGTTGCGCCACGCCCGTGAGCTCTCCTCGATCTTCGCCCAGTGGGTGAACTCCTACAAGCGTCTCGTGCCCGGGTACGAGGCACCGGTCTACGTCGCGTGGAGCCGCCGCAACCGCTCCGCTCTCGTGCGCGTGCCGCTCCACCACACCGGTCAGGAGCAGATGACCCACATGGAGCTCCGCTGCCCCGACCCGGCCTGCAACCCGTACCTGACGTTCGCCGCGCTTCTGCAGGCCGGGCTGGAGGGGATCGAGAAGGGGTACGAGCTGCCCGAGCCGATGGAGAAGAACCTCTACCACCTCGCCCCGGACGACCGGCGGCGCCTGGGCATCGAGCAGCTGCCCGAGACGCTCGGTGAGGCGATCGAGCTGACCGCCGAGTCCGAGCTCGTCCTGCGCACGTTCGGCGAGCACATGTTCAACCGGTACGTCGAGATCAAGCGGCAGGAGTGGGAGGACTACCGGGTCCAGGTCACGCAGTGGGAGCTCGATCGGTACCTGCCGGTCCTCTGAGCCGCCGGCTTGCGCCGGCAACCATCCGGGTAGGCGTCGTCGATGACCACCGCAACGGCATCCGGCACCTTCAAGATCGGCGGGGACCTCGAGGTCACCCGTCTCGGCTACGGCGCGATGCGGATCACCGGGGACGGGATCTGGGGCCCCCCGAAGGACCGGGACGCCGCCCTCGCGGTGCTCAAGGCGCTCCCCGAGCTCGGTGTCGACTTCATCGACACCGCCGACTCCTACGGACCGTTCGTCTCCGAGGACCTGGTCTGCGAGGCCCTCCACCCCTACCACGGCGTGACCGTCGCCACCAAGGCGGGCCTGACCCGGACCGGCCCGGGGGAGTGGCCGCCGGTTGGCCGCCCCGAGTACCTGCGCCAGTGTTGCGAGATGAGCCTGCGGCGGTTGGGTCTCGAGACGATCGACCTCTACCAGCTGCATCGCATCGACGCCAAGGTCGACCGCGCCGAGCAGTTCGGTCTGCTCAGGGAGCTGCAGGACGAGGGCAAGGTCCGCCACCTCGGCCTCAGCGAGGTCACGGTCGAGGAGATCAAGGCCGCGCAGGAGGTCTTCGAGGTCACGACCGTCCAGAACAAGTACAACCTGGCCGACCGTGGCGCGGAGGACGTGCTCGACTACTGCGAGCAGCAGGGCATCGGCTTCATCCCCTGGTTCCCCCTCGCTTCGGGAGACCTGGCCAAGCCGGGCGGCCCGCTGGCCGAGGCGGCCGAGCGCCACGATGCGAGCCCCGGTCAGGTCGCGCTGGCATGGCTGCTGCACCGCTCCGAGGTCATGCTGCCGATCCCGGGCACGGGCTCGGTCGAGCACCTGCGCGAGAACGTCGCCGCGGCGGAGCTGGCGCTCACCGACGACGAAGTACGGGCGCTCGACGGCGCGGCCGACTGAGCGGCGCCGAGGGCGCGAGTCCGCCTGCGGCCGGATCCGGACCTCAGGTTCGGCTGGAGGCAGGCGCGACCTCCGCCGGGCCGGAGGGATGCTCCTCGTCCGCGTGGTCGGGCTCGTCGGCGAGCTTCGAGGGCCACCACACCTTCGGTCCGAGGTCGAAGACGAGCGCGGGCACCAGGATCGAGCGCACGACGAACGTGTCGAGTAGGACCCCGAAGGCGATCACGAACCCGATCTCGGTGAGGAACACGAGTGGGAGCACGCCGAGCACGCTGAACGTCCCGGCCAGGACGATGCCGGCGCTCGTGATCACCCCGCCGGTCACCGCCAGTCCGCGCAACATCCCCGGCCTGGTGCCGTGGCGCACCACCTCCTCGCGCACGCGGGCCATCAGGAAGATGTTGTAGTCGACCCCCAGCGCGACCAGGAAGATGAACGCGAAGAGCGGCAGCGACGGGTCCGAGCCCGGGAAGCCGAAGACCACGTCGTAGACGACCGCCGCCACGCCCAGCGAGGCGGCGAAGCTCAGCACCACGGTCGCGATCAGCAGCACCGAGAGCAGCACGGCCCGCAGCAGCAGCAGCAGGATCACGAACACGATCACGGTGGCGACCGGGACGAGCAGCCGCGTGTCGTCCGCGCTGGCCTCGCGCAGGTCGGCCTCCACCGCGGTCGACCCACCCACGAGCGCACCCGGATCGGCGGACCGCGCGGCGGCCCGGATCTCCGGGACGAGCGCGAAAGCATCCGTCGAGAACGGGTCGTCGTCGAGGAAGGCGGCGAGGAGCACGCCCTGCGGCCCACGGCTCGGTGTCGGGGTCACCGACGCGACCCCGGGCACCTTGCCCACGGCGGTCGCGACGGCCTCGACCTTCGCCGGGTCCTTGACGATCACGTCGGTCGGCGCGCTCTGGCCGGCCGGGAACGCCTCGGCGATCGTCTCCTGGGCGTCGACCGACTCGACGCCGTCCCGGAACGAGTTGCCCTGCGTGAGGCCGTCCGAGAAGTTCAGCAGGCCGAGGCAGAAGATCCCGAGCACCGCCACCGTGCCGATCCACACCGGACGGGGCCGCGCGCGGACCCGTTCGCCGACCCGACGCCAGAACCCGTGCGTCTCGTCGGCGGCGCCCCGGCCCAGGCTGTACCTGCGCTCGATGCGGATCAACGGCGAGCGCGCAGCGCTGGTGTGGGTCGGCCCCTCCGGCCCGTAGGGCACGAACGGCCAGAAGCGCCGCCGGCCGACGATCGTAAGCATGGCGGGCAGCAGCGTCAGCATCGCGATCAGCGCCACGAGGATTCCGGCCGCGCCCGTCGGGCCGAGCCCGGCGGTGCCGTTCACCTTCGCGAAGGTGAGCGACATGAGCGTGATCGCCACCGTCAACCCGGAGGCCAGGATCGCCGGCCCGGCCGCGCGGAGCGCGTTCGCCATCGCCTCGTGCTTGTCCTGATGCAAGCGCAGCTCCTCGCGATACCTGGACACGAGCAGTAGCGCGTAGTCGGTCCCCGCCCCGAGCACGAGGATCGAGGCGATCGACGACGACTGCCCGTTGACCGTCACCCCGAGCTCCGTCAGGCCATACCCGAAGGACTGCGAGGTCAGCTCCGAGATCCCGACGGCGAGCAGCGGGAAGAACCAGAAGATCGGGCTGCGGTAGATCAGGATCAGCAGCACGAAGACGAGCAGCACGGCGGCGAGGATGAGCGTGCCGTTGATGTTCTCGAAGACCTTGATCGCGTCGGCCGAGATCCCACCCGGCCCACCGACCTGCGCCTTCAGGCCGTCCCGCTCGCCCGAGACGAGATTCCGGTAGGTATCGATCGGATCGAGGATGTTCTCGGCCTCACCCGTGGCGCGGAGGGAGTTCGCGATCAGCGCGGTCGAGCCGTCTTTCGAGAGCTGGAACGGCCGCGCCCCGCCCGCGGGGTTCCCGAAGTCGGAGGCGTTCGCGTACCGCTCCTCTCGGTTGGCGGCGTTCAGCTTCGCGATGTCGGCCTTGATGGTCTGCTCGTCGGCCGGCCGCAGCCCGCCGTCGCGCGAGTAGACGATCACGGTGGGAGCGCGCTCCCCGTCCTGCAGCGCGGTGGTGACCTCGAGCGCCCTGGTCGATTCTGCGTCCCCCGGGAGGAACGAGGTCGACTCGTTCTTCTCCGCGTCGGCGTACTTGCCCGGGAGGTTGGTCCCGAGCATGAGCACCACGGCGAGGATCCAGGCGAAGAAGACGACCCACTTGGCGCGGCGTCCCGCGGGGAGAGCGAAGAGGCGTGTCATGGTGGCCGCTTAAAGTATCGCCGCGGTCGGTCAGGAGGTGTCCGCGATGTGACCGTGGCGGCTCATTTCGTTGCGGCCGTGTCGGTGACGCTGAGCTACCGATCTCTGGCCAGGATCCTGCGGAGGGCGTCGGGGGTGTGGACGGGTGCCTGGCAGCGGAAGCTCTCGCACAGGAACGCGGCCGCCGCGCCCGCGGGAGCGCTGCGACCGGCGAGCAGCTCGATCCCCCGCTCGGGACCGTCGCCCGCGGCCACGACGAGGCCCGGGCGCGGACGCTCGCGGACGACGGCGACCAGGGAGGCCCGCGCCGAGCGGTCACCGACCACGGCGAGCTCCTGCCGCGGGCCGAGCACCTCGTCGAGCGCCTGCAGGAGATGGCCGAAGGCCCCGGGGTGGCGCACGGCCAGTTCATGGCCCAGCCGCAGCTGGCCCGCGGCAGCCTTCTCGTAACGGTGCTCGCCGGTGAGCGCGGCCAACCGCAGCAGACCGAGCGCGGCGCTGGATCCGCCCGCGGGGGTCGGCTGATCCTCGAGCTCCTTGCGTCGGGTGAAGAGCGGCTCCGCGTCAGCGGCGGTGGAGAAGAACCCACCGTGCTCGGCGTCGGCGAAGCGTTCCAGCAGCTCGTCGGCCAGTCTGCGAGCCTCGTCCAGCCAGCGCGGCTCGAAGTCGGCCTCGTAGAGGTGGAGGAGCGCCTCGAGGAGCAGGGCGTGGTCCTCGAGGAACGCGCCGATCCGGGCGGCGCCGTCGTTGAAGCTCCGGAGCAGCCGGGGGCGGCCGGGGCCCGAGCCGTCGCGGAGGCGCCGCAGGACGAAGGCCGCTGTCGACTGCGCCGCGCCGACGTAGTCCGCACGGCCGAGGACGGCGCCCGCGTCGGCGAGCGCACTGATCGCGAGCGCGTTCCAGGCGGTGAGACGCTTGCCGTCCCGGGCCGGGCGAACGCGGCGCTCGCGGACCTCGAGCAGCCGCGCGCGGATCCGCCGGACGGTCTCCTCGTCGGGGCGGAGGCCCCGGTCCTCGAGCACGTTGCGGCCCGGCGCCCCGGGCTCCGGCGGCGCGTGGGGATCGACGAAGTTCCCCTCGGCGGTGGCGCCGAACCAGGCGATCGCCTCGTCTGCGTCCGTTCCGAGCGCGGTGCGCAACTCGGCGAGCGTCCAGACGTAGAACCGCCCCTCGACCCCCTCGGAGTCGGCGTCGAGCGAGCTCGCGAAGCCGCCGTCGTGCATCGCGAGCTCACGGAGCATCCAGTCGAGCGTCTCCTCGCACACCCGGCGCCAGGCAGTCTCGCCCGTCAGCTGGAACGCGTGCAGGTACGTGCGGGCGAGCAGCGCGTTGTCCGAGAGCATCTTCTCGAAGTGGGGGACCGTCCAGCTCGCGTCGACGGCGTAGCGGGCGAAGCCGCCGCCGACATGGTCGTAGATGCCGCCGCCGGCCATCGAGGCGAGCGTGTAGCCGCTCATCGCCGTCTCCCCACGACGGAGCAGGAACTCGATCACCGACGGGGCCGGGAACTTCGGGGCGCCGCCCCACCCGCCGTGGACGGCGTCGAACCCGCCGCGGAGCGTCTCCTGCGCCGCGTGGAGCGAGGCGGCCTCGGGTGGCGCGTCGGTCGGCCGGAGGAGGGCGCCGCCGGAGAGCCGGGCGGCCATCCGGGCCCCCTGCTCGGTGATCTCCTCGCGCTGCTCGTCCCACGCCCCGGCGACGGCGGTGAGCACCTGCGGCCAGGAGGGCGAGCCGTGGCGCGGCTCGGGCGGGAAGTAGGTGCCGCCGTAGAACGGCGCCTGCTCCGGGGTGAGGAACACGTGGAGCGGCCAGCCGCCCTGGCCGGTCATCGACTGCACCGCGTCCATGGCCAGCGCGTCGACGTCGGGGCGCTCTTCGCGGTCGACCTTCACGCAGACGAACGAGGCGTTCATGAGCGCGGCGATCTCCTCGTCCGCGAAGCACTCCCGGGCCATGACGTGACACCAGTGGCAGGCGGCGTACCCGATCGAGACGAGCAGCGGCTTGTCCTCCCGCGCGGCCCGCGTGAGCGCGTCCTCGCCCCAGGGAAGCCAGTCCACCGGGTTGCCGGCGTGCTGGCGCAGGTACGGCGAGGACGCCCCGGCGAGCGCGTTGCTCATGCGCTGTGACTACCCGACGGCCGCGCGGATCCGCTTCCCGCGAGCGACCGCCTGGCCGAGGGTGAGGCCGCCGTAAGGGCCGGCGCTCGCGGCGGTCGCGGTGGTCCCGAAGCGGGTCGAGACCGTGCGACCGTCGAGCTTGCCGGACACCTCGAGCCCCTGGGTCACCCGGAGGACGCCGCCGCTGGCCTGGCGCCCGCTCAGGCGGAAGCTCGAGGTTCCGCGGTTGCGGAGCGTGCCGGTGACGACGACGTCGGGCACGTACTCGTACCGGCGCAAACTCAGGCCCTTGCTCGTGACGCGCACCGCGCCGGAGCGCAGGCCGCCGGCGCCGGCGGGGGTGGAGCCGAGCGCGAGCGCCTCGCCCAGGATCTGGGCCTGCGCGTCGTTGACGGTCAGGCGCAGCGCCTCGACCGTCCGGCCGACCTTCCCCTTGGTCTTCGCGTACGGCTTCAAACGCGACGCGCGGGTCGGCGGCCTGGGGGTGGGGGAGAAGCGGTTGGCGGCCGGCGCACACTGCCCGACCGGCTGGCCGGCGAAGAACGCGGCGATCGCGTCGCGCGAGCAGGCGGTCGCGTCCGAGCCGAGCACCGAGTGCCCGACGTTCGGGACACCCACCAACTGGGCGCCCGGCACGCGCGCGGCGACCGCGGAGGCGTCCTCGAAGGGGGTCCGCAGATCGCTCCGGCCGTCGAGGACCAACATCGGGACGGCGGGCAGCGGTCCGTCGGCGACGGGCGGCGGCGATGCCGTCTTCCACCCGAGGCAGAGTGGCAGGATGCCCTGCTCGAGGGCGGTCGTGCGCGAGAACGGGAAGATGGAGCTGCCCGAGAGCTTGGCGGCCGCCGCCTCGGCCTCCCGTTCGCGCTGCCTCTGCGAGGCCCCGCGGGTCCACGGGAACGTCGGGTTCTCCTCGCACGTCGTGGCGAGGAACAGCGCGTCGGAGTCGGCCGCCGAGCTCTGGTAGCCGACGCCGTTCTCCAGGCCGGCCGAGCGGACACTCAGGCGCAGCAGCGGCTTGGTGTCCCCGCTCAGCGCCGCCCGCAGCGAGCCCGGCAGCTCCGCCCGCAGCGTCGGGTTGAGATCCCCGGCCAAGAGGATCGCGAACAGCCCGCCCTCACCGAGCCGCGCGGTGAAGCGGCGCCCGGACGGGGAGTAGACCGAGCCCTTCAGCGGCTTGCGGCGCAGCCGCTTGGCCAGGCGGGTCACGTCGCCGCGGCTGCTCGAGGTGATCCCCTTGCAGGCCCCGCCGGCGCAGAGCTCGGAGAGCACGCGCGGAACCGCGCCGAGCGAGGAGCGGCGGAACGCGTCCGGGCCCTCGGGGGTGACGACCGAGTCGAGCACGAGCGAGGCGACGTTGCCGGGATAGGCCGACGCGTAGGCGGTGGCGACCTTCGTCCCGTAGGAGACGCCGTAGAGCACGAGCTTGTCGTAGCCCCCGGCGACCCGCAGGGCCTCGATGTCCTGAACGCTGTCGGGCGTGCGGAAGAACGCGCGGGCTGGGCCGATCTGCTCGGAGCACTGGCGGGCCACGCCGGCCAGCGTGCCCGAGGTGCGCTGCAGCGCGGCGCAGGCCAGGCTGCCCGAGCTGCCGGTGCCTCGCTGGTCGTAGACGAGAAGGTCGCGGAAGGCGAGCGCCGGCCCGAGGTCGTTCGCGAAGGCCTGGGCGAGCGGGACGGCGGCCTGCCCGGGGCCACCGGCGAGGGCGACGACGGCGGTGCGCCCGGGGTTGGCGG
>JACDAP010000568.1 GCA_013695395.1 Solirubrobacterales bacterium | reverse complement strand
GCCCCAGAAGCACGAAAACCCGCCTGGCGAGAGGCGGGCTTCCGTATAGCGGGGGCAGGATTCGAACCTGCGACCTTCGGGTTATGAGCCCGACGAGCTACCAGACTGCTCCACCCCGCGGCGGAGGCACAAGGTAGCAAGTCGTTCACGCTCTACAGCGGCGGCTCACCTCACCCGCCCTTGACGCGCTTGAGCTCCTCGTCGTCCGGGTCGTAGGCGGGGTCGTTGGCCACCTCGCCGGGCGTCAGCGGGCCGTCCGGCTGCTCGGCCGGCGGGGCCTCGTCGTCGGGGGCGGGGTCGGGATCTCGCTCTGCGTCGGTCATGGACGATGACTACCCGGAACCGGGCGTCGTAGCCGCGGGCGACCAAACGGACGGGACGGGCACGCCGGTCCTTTCACCCGTCCTAGGCTCGACACCATGGCCCGCATCTTCGTGACCCGCCGGATTCCGGGCGCCGCCGTCGAGCGACTCGCCGCGCTCCACGCCGTCGACGTCTGGGACGGGGCGCTCCCGCCGGCCCCGGAGGTCCTGCGCGAGCGGGCCCAGGGGTGCGAGGCCCTGCTCACGATGCTCAGCGACCGCGTCGACGACGAGCTCCTCGACGCCGCACCCGAGCTGAAGGTCATCGCTAACTACGCGGTCGGCTCGGACAACGTCGACCTCGCGGCCTGCGCCGAGCGCGGCGTGGCCGTCGGTGTCACGCCCGACGCGCTCACCGAGGCGACCGCGGATCTCGCGTTCGCCCTGATCCTCGCCGCCGCGCGCAACCTGATCGCCGGGCACGACGCCGTGCGGGCGGGCGAGTGGCGCACCTGGGAGCCGGCCGGCTGGCTCGGCCACGACGTCCACGGCGCGACGCTCGCGCTGATCGGACCCGGACGGATCGGCGAGGCGGTCGCGCGCCGGGCCGCCGGCTTCGACATGGAGATCCTGCGCGTCGGCCGCCACGAGGACCTGCACGCCGCGCTGGCCCGCGCCGACGTGATCTCGCTCCACTGCCCGCTGACCGAAGCGACCCGCGGACTGATCGACGCCGCCGCCCTCGCCGTCTGCAAGCCGACCGCGATCCTCGTGAACACCGCACGGGGCGCGGTCGTCGACCAGGGGGCGCTCCGAGACGCCCTCCAGAGCGGGCGCCTGGCCGCAGCCGGCCTCGACGTCACCGATCCGGAGCCGCTCCCGCCCGAGCACCCGCTCCTCACCGCTCCGAACCTGCTCGTCCTCCCCCACGTCGGCTCGGCTACGCACACCGCCCGGGCCCGGATGGCCGACATGGCGGCCGCGAACATCGATGCGGGCCTCGCAGGGGAGGCGCTCCCCCACCCCGCCGCGTAGGCTCCGGCCATGCGCGTCGCCGTGGTGGACATCGGGACCAACTCGACCCGGCTGCTGGTCGCCGACGTCGCGCCGGACGGCACGTTCACCGAGCTCGACCGGCGCTCCACCGTGACCCGCCTGGGCCACGGCGTGGACGCCTCGGGCTCCCTCGCCCCCGAGGCGATCGAGCGTGTCCTTGACACCCTGGCGATCTACCGCCGAAGCATCGACGAACATCAGGTCGGCGAGACGATGGCGGTGCTCACGAGCGCCGTCCGCGACGCCCGCAACGGGAGCGAGTTCGCCGCGCGCGTGCGCGACGAGTTCGGCCTCGACGCGCAGACGCTCTCCGGGGAGGAGGAGGCGCAGTTGAGCTTCCTCGGTGCGACGAGCTCGCGTGAGGAGGACGCGCCGTCCCCGGTCGTCGTCATCGACATCGGCGGCGGCTCCACCGAGTTCGTGATCGGCGAGCGCGGGAGCGTCGCCTTCCACGTCTCCACCCAGGCGGGCTCGGTCCGGCAGGGTGAGCGCTTCGTCCATCACGACCCGCCGGAGGGGGACGAGCTCGCCGCGCTGGCCGAGGAGGTCCGCGGAATCTTCCGCGGCGCCGTTCCCGAGGAGCTCCGCGGCTCGGTCGCGGCTGCGGTCGCCGTGGCCGGGACCGCGACGCAGCTGGCTGCGATCGACCAGCGGCTCGAGCCCTACGACCCGGCTCGCGTCCACGGCTACCGTCTGGACCAGGGCGCCTGCGAGCGGATCCTGGCCCAGCTCGCGCAGCTCCCCGAGGACGAGCGCGCCGAGGTCCAGGGACTCGACCCGGCCCGTGCGCCCACGATCGTCGTCGGCACGCTGCTGATGCTCGAGGCGATGCGCACCTTCGACCTCGAATCGGTCGAGGTCTCCGAGCACGACATCCTGCGCGGCGCCGCACTCCGGCGCGCGGGCGCGGCCTGAACTGACCAGCCGGTCACGGCGTTGCGGCGCCCCACAACGAGCGGAAGCCGCCCCGAAGGACGGCTTCCGAAGGTCCGAACGGGACGGGCAGGGGTACATGCCTCGTTGGACCGGGTGCTGCATAGGTGGCCGGGCGGCGGGAGGCGCCGATCCGAAGCGGCAAACGCCCGGCCTATGTGCCGACCGGAGTGGGAAGCCCCGGTGCGGTCTGGTCATATTCGACGACGGACCCCCCCGTCACAATCAGACGTCCGTCCAGATCTACCCCCAGAACTGAGGATCAGGCCGGCGAGGTGAAGCGCACGCCGCCCACGATGAAGCGCCAGAGCTGCTCGACGAACACCTCAGCGTCGGGGCGGCGCGGGCGCGAGAGCGCTTCGCCCATGGCCACCCGGAAGCTACCGATCATGAGCGCCCCCACGGTCCGGGGGTCGAGGTCGGCGGGCAGTTCACCGCGACGCTGTCCGGCCGTGACGTTGCGGGCGGCGTCCTCCACGAGCCGGCCCATGCGGCGGACCTCGACCGCCGCCACCTCGGGCTCGCGGAAGAGCCGCGAGAGGATGACGCCCGCGAGCGGCTCGGCGTAGTGGAACTCGACGGAGAGCTCGAGCCGCTTGCGTTCGCGCGCCGCCCAGTCGGCCTGCGGCGCAGGGTCGAAATCCGCGACCTGCGCGTGCAGCCGGTCGTAGAAGTCGTCGACGACCGCGGCGACGAGCCCGGCCTTGGAGCCGAAGTAGCGGTACAGCAGGCCGACTGAGACCTCCGCGCGCGCCGCCACCGCCGCGACCTCTAGCGCGCCCTCGCGCGCCCCGAGCTCAGCCTCGGCGGCGAGCAGCAGCCGCTCACGCGTGGCGGCGCCGCGGCGCGTGAGGGAAGGCTCGTCGGACATCCCGCCGAGCGTAGCTGAACCGACTTCAGCTTTGCTGCCCCTACCCCGACGGGCGGCGCGCGGCGGCGGAGTGGGTCACTCAGCCTGGATCCAGGCTCAGCCGA
>JACDAP010000552.1 GCA_013695395.1 Solirubrobacterales bacterium | reverse complement strand
CCGCCAAGCCTTCGTCCGCCTCCCGCACTCCCAAGCCGGCCGCCAAGCGGGCGCCCGCCGAGCCGAAGCCGTCGGGCGGTACGGCGTCGTGACGCGAACGCGTCGCCCACGGGCCACACGACACGCCTGAGCGCTCGTGGGCGCGCGCATCCTGGTCACCGGCGTGACCAACGTCCAGGGGGCGCTCCTGGCGGCCGGGCTCGCCGCGCGGCCGGAGGTCGATCGGGTCGTCGGGCTCGACACCCGGACGCCGGACCCGGAGCTCGCGGCGATCATCGACCACGTCGAGGCCGACGTCCGCACGCAAGACCTCGCCCGGCTCCTGCGGCCGCACCGCCTCACCGCGATCGTCCACAACGACATCCACCAGTTCCCGGAGCCGGGGCGGGCCGGACGCTCGCTGCACGACATCAACGTCGTCGGCACGCTCGCCCTGCTCACCGCGGCCGCCTCGCTGCCCGAGCTCGAGGTGCTCGTGGTGCGTGGCAGCGCGGCGATCTACGGCGCCGAGCCGGCCGGGCCTGCGTTCTGGCGCGAGGAGGACCTCCCCCCGGGGGCCGACCGCGAGCGCCTGCGCACGCGCTTCCAGCGCGACGTGGCCGAGATCGAGCAGCTCGTCGCCGTCTTCGCCCGACGGCACCCGGACGTCGCGTGCACGACGCTGCGGATGCAGCCGGTGGTCGGCGGCGCGCTCGACTCACCGATCGCCCGGCTCGTCCGTGCGCCGCTCGTGCCGACCTACCTCGGCTTCGACCCCCGCGTGCAGGTCATCCACCTCGAGGACGCCACGCGGGTGCTGATCGGTGCCGTCGGCGCCGGCGCTCGCGGCACGGTCAACGCGGGTGCACCCGCCCCGGTGTCGCTCTCACGCGCGCTGCGCTCGATCGGGCGCCCCTCGCTGCCGATCGTCGCCCCGCTCTACGGCACGGTCGTCGGCCTGGCCGCCCGCGTCGGCGGGCTCCCCGCGCTCAGCATCGACATGGCGCGATACCTCCGCTTCGGGCGGGTGGTCGACCTGACGCGTCAGGAGCACGAGCTCGGCCTCGTGCCCGAGCGCGACACACTCGCGGCGCTCGTTGCGACCGCGGCTGAACCGGCGATCGCGGAGGCGGCGTGATGGGAGTGCTCGACCTGGTCCGCGGAGGCGGCGAGGAGGACGCCTGGGGGTACGACGCGGCCTACGCGGCGCGCGTGCAGCCCGTCTTCGACGCGCTCTACGACCAGTGGTGGCGCGTCCGGTCGAGCGGCGCGGAGCACGTGCCCACCGACGGTCCGGCCCTCCTGGTGGCCAACCACGCCGGGCTGCTGCCGTGGGACGCCGCGATGCTCACGACCGCGATCTGCCGCTCCTGGACCGAGGCGGGCGCTCCGGCGTCCCGGCGCCCCCGCTTCCTGGTCGGCGACGAGGCGTTCGACCTTCCCTGGCTCGGGGTGGGCGTGCGGAAGCTCGGTGGGGTGCCCGCAGGGCCCGCGAACGCGGCGCGCCTGTTGAGCGAGGGGCACACGGTGCTGGCCTTCCCCGAGGGCTCGGGGGCGGCGGGCAAGCCCTGGGCCCACCGCTACCGACTGCTGCGCTTCGGCCGCGGAGGCTTCGCGGCCACCGCCATCCGCGCGGGGGTGCCGATCATCCCCTGCGGCATCGTCGGCGGCGAGGAGGCCTACCCGCGGCTCGGTCAGCTCCCCGTGCTCGCGCGCCTGACGCGGCTGCCCGTCTTCCCGGTCACCCCGACCTTTCCGCTGCTCGGGCCGCTCGGACTGGTCCCGCTGCCCTCCAAGTGGCGCGTCGCGATCGGCGAGCCCGTGCCGACCGCCGCGCTCGGGCCCACGGCCGCCGAGGACCGCGCGGTCGTGCTGGCGTTGGCCGAGGCCGTCCGGTCCCGGGTCCAGGATCTCGTCCACGAGCAGCTCACCCAGCGAGCAGGAGCATTTCTCTGATGGCCTCCCCCGAGTTCACGTCCGCCGCGGAGTTCCGAACGGTGATGGACCAGATCTTCACGATGATGAGCACCGACGATCGGATGGGGCCGGCGCTGCGCGACGCCGACGTCCCGCAGCGCTTCTCCTTCGAGGACGTCGAGCTCGTGGTGAACATCCGGCCGGCCCGGGACGGGGAGGACGGCAACCTGGTGTGGGTCTGGTCGGACGACGTCGACTGGGATGCGCGGGTCCGGATGACGATGACCTCGCAGGTCGCCAACAAGTACTTTCAGGGCAAGGAGAACATCGCGATGGCGATCGCCCGCCGCCGGATCAAGACCGGGGGCGACGTGAAGGCGGCGCTCGAGATCGTCCCGCTCACGAAGCCGATCTTCGCCCGCTACCGGGAGCTCGTGGAGCGCGAGTACCCGCACCTGGCGGCCTAGGAGCCTGTTGAAAAATCCACGCACCCGCACCGAACCGCCTCGCGCGCACCGGACCTCACCCGACGACGCATCAATCCAACCAGGATTGATCGCGTCATCGGTCGACGCCCGGCACGGGCGATCCGGCCCGCTGCGGCCGCGCGGCTATCTCTCAACAGGCTCCTAGTGTTCCGCGTCGCCGA
>JACDAP010000504.1 GCA_013695395.1 Solirubrobacterales bacterium | reverse complement strand
GCGGGGAAGCGCGAACAGACCAAGGCCGCCAACCGGGCCGCGATCCTCGAGGCGGGCGCGGAGGTCTTCGCCGAGCTCGGCTACGGCGCCGCGTCGGTCCGGGACATCGTCCGGCGCACCGACCTGGCCGCGGGCACCTTCTACAACTACTTCCCGGACAAGGAGTCCGTGCTCCGGGAGATCATGGACGACGTCGCGGCGAAGATCCGGGCCCGGGCCCGTGCCGCCCGCCAGCACTCCTCCGACCTCCAGGGCTTCGTCGCCGACGGCTACCGCGCCTACTACGAGGTGCTCGCCGCCGATCCCCGGCTCTTCGCCCTGCTGCGCCGCAACGCGGGCACGATCCGCGCGATGTTCGACGAGCCCGCGGTCTTCGCGGGCTACGAGGAGCTCCAGGAGGACCTCCGCCTCGCCGTGGCCGCCGGGGCGCTGCCGCCGCTCGACGTCGACTACATGGCGGGCGCGATGGTCGGCGCCGGCTTCGAGATCGCCGTCCTCATGCTCGACCGCGACCCGCCCGACGTCGAGGGCGCCGTCGCCTTCGTGACCTCGCTCTTCCTGGGCGGGATCGAGAAGCTGCGCTGAGATCGAGGCCGCGCGAACCCGTGGGCTCCTCGGCGCCCGGCGTGTTCCCCAAGTCAGCGCATAGACGATCTAGGGAACACGCCGCTCATGCTTGCCGGTGCTCCCCGCGCGCGAGGGCGAGTGAGTCCGCACCCGGGAGCTCTCGGTGCTCCCCCGCAGCGTCGTCGCCCAGAGGCCGATGGGCAGCACGACCACCGGGCCGAAGAAGGCGGCGGCGGTGGCCCAGTGCCCCGCGTGGGCGAGGACGAGGCCGGCACCCGTCATCCCGCGAGCTCCGGGGTCCTCGCGCCGGCCACGGCCGGGCGCACGGCACCGTCCGGAGGTGACGCGGCTCCGGGCGGGGAGGCGTCGTCACCCGCTGCCGCGACCCGCCCCGACCGGACCGCACCGGCGGCGACGAGGCTCATCAGCGCGAGGTTCAGCGCCATGACGAAGAGCATCGCCGGGGTCCAGGCCCAGAACGGCCCGTCGTCCTTGCGCTCGATCTGCAGCAGCTTCGAATCGCGCAAGAGCGGCCGGGTGACCGGGCCGTCGACGGGAGCCGCGAAGCCCGCGAAGTCCAGCGGGGCGTCCGCCGGCATCCGGATCGGCACCGCGACCTGGGTGCGGCCCTTGTGCAGGCGGACGAACGTCTTCCAGGTGCCGCCGATCGGCACCGGTCGGCTCGAGCGCAGCGACCCGTCGGGCCGGCGGATCAGCCGCGCCTCGTGGCGGCCGCCGCCCTGCCATCCGAGCACGTGGATCCAGTTCCCGTCGACCGCCAGGTCGGGGCGGGACAGGCGGACCTCGAGGTCGGCGACCTGGGTGCGCCCGCCCCCGTCGGAGGGCCCCTCGCGGACGTTCGAGAGCGAGAGAGTCGCGTCGACCGGCGGGGTGGTGGAGATCGCGGCGTTCACGCACAGCGCCAGCACCATCGCGGCGGTGCCGAGGGCGACCGGGAGCGGCCGGGTGACGTCGCGGAGCGTGCCGGTCAGGGCCTTGGCCAGGAGCACGGCGAGAACACCGCCGCCGAGCCCGGCCAGCGCCGCCGTCGGGATCCCCTCGACCAGGAGCGCGGGTCGCCAGGGCAGCGGCATCGCGAACTGGCTCCAGCCGTACTCGGCGGCGAAGCCGACGGTGCCGACGGCGAGGCCCGCGAGGGCGCCCTTCCGCAGCGTGCTGGTCGAGGCGGCCCGGAACCAGACGAGCTCGATCACGAGCGCCTCGACCACGAAGAGCACCGAGGCCGGCTGCGTCGTCCCGAGCGCGCCGATCAGCACGACCTCGCCGAGCTGGAGCGGGAGGAAGACCGCGAGCGTCCCGATCGTGGCGCCGCGGCCGCCGAGCGCACGGGTGAGGATCAGGCCGAAGCCACCGAAGAACATCAGCAGCAGCGGCTGCCAGACCTGGCGGTACTGCGGCACCGCCCAGTTGAACTCGTCGGTTGCGTGGACGGCGACGAACAGGAAGATCCCGCCGAGGATCGCGGCCAGCGGCCGGCGCCAGGCCGGCGCGGCGCCGAACGGCTCGCGGCCCTCGACCCGGGCACCCTCGGCCATGAGGATCACCGCGCCGCAGGCGGCGGTGATCAGGCCGCCGAAGAACATCGTGTGGGTCGGCCCCCAGAGCGTCACGTCCTGGCCGAAGATCCGGTGCCAGAGGTCGTCGAGCGGGAAGCCGAGCATCGCGAAGCCGCCGCCGGTGAGGATGAGCAGCGCGCCGACCGGGATCCGTCCGAGGCCGGGGAGCTCGATCCCGGCGCGGCTCTGGCGGCCCGGCGAGCGTGGGGCCATCCCGACCGCGAGGATGCCCATGAGGTAGGTGAGGACCAGGCCGACCAGGAGTGGGTAGTGCGCGGTGGTCCCGAACGGACCGGTGTCCCGCCCCTCGTCGATGTGCACGCCGATGTCCCAGATCGCGCCGCCGAAGGTGAGCACCGCGGCGCCGAGGGCGGCCAGGCCGGGGATCGCGGCCCAGCCGGGGATGCCGAACATCCGCTCGAGCAGCTCGCCGATCTGCCGCAGTGGCCGCGCTCCGCCCCGCCGGTAGGCGATCACGACCGCCAGCAGAACGGCGGTGGCGGCGGAGATGATCCCGCCGACCAGCGCGATGTCGGCCAGCGGCGCGCCGTCTCCGGCGGGGGGCAGCGAGGAAGGGGGGGCCGTGGCGGCCAGCGGCAGGGTCATCGGTGCTCCGTAGGGTCGGACATGAGGGTTACAACGCTGTAGCTACACAAGTGTTACACAGACGGCGGCGGAGGGAGGGAAGGCGGCGAGCGCACTGCCGCGTCCCGACGTGGGACGCTCCCCGGGTGGCCCCCGTCCGCCAGCGCGCCGAGCGCCTCCCGCCCGAGGATCGGCGCCGCGAGCTGCTCGACGCGGCCCGGACGGTGATCGCCGAGGCGGGCTTTGACGGGCTCTCCGTCCGCGCCGTGGCCGATCGCGCCGGCGTGACCCGGCCGGTGATCTACGACCTCTTCGGCGATCTCGACCGGCTCGTGCTCGCGCTCTTCGACCGGGAGGAGGAGGCGGCGCTCAGTCCTCTGCTCGCGCTCATCGGCGAGGGCGACCCGGTCGGTGTCGATCCGGAGGACTTCCTCGTCGAGGCCGTCGAGGGGTTTCTCGCTGCGGTCCGCGCCACGCCCGAGACCTGGCACCTGGTGCTGGTGCCGCCGCAGGGCGTCTCGGCCGAGGTGCGCGGGCGCTTCGCCGACGGCCGCCACCGGATCTCCGAGCGGGTCACCGAGCTGCTCGACTGGGGCGTCGCGGCGCGCGGCGGCCCAGCGGGCCTCGACCACGAGCTCTTCGCCCGCCTGATCGTTGCGGCGGGGGAGGACGCGGCACGGCTGACGCTCCGCCACCCGCGTCGCTACCCGCCCGAGCGCCTGGCCTCGCTCGCGCGGACGGGCCTGACC
>JACDAP010000493.1 GCA_013695395.1 Solirubrobacterales bacterium | reverse complement strand
GCACCGATGAAGTTCTTGCGCCGCAGCTCCAAGCGATCCATGCCCAGCTCGTCGGCGAGCTGATCCATGCAGACCTCCATCATGTGCGTCGCCTCGGGCCGGCCGGCGCCGCGGATGGCGTCCGTCGCCACCTTGTTCGTGAAGACGCCCGTGATGTCCGTGGTGATCGCCGGGATCTTGTAGACGCCCCCCATGACGAACGCGCCGAGCGCCGGGATCGTCGGCGTGAGCAACATGAGGTAGGCCCCCATGTCGGCCAGGATGTCGGCGTGCAGCGCGGTGAGCGTGCCGTCCCTCTTGGCTCCGAGCTTCACGGTGGCGACCTGGTCGCGGCCGTGATGGCAGACCGCCATGTGCTCCGAGCGGGTCTCGATCCACTTGACCGGCCGCCCGGTCTTGCGGGAGGCCCAGGCGCAGAGCATCTCCTCCCCGGTGACCTGGAGCTTGGCCCCGAAGCCGCCGCCGACCTCCGGAGCGATGATCCGGACCTGCTGCTCGGAGATCCCGAGGATCATTCCCATGAACAGGCGGACGAAGTGCGGGACCTGCGTCGAGGTGTGCACGGTGACCGAGCCGGCCTTGTAGTCGGCGAGCACGCCGCGGGGCTCGATCGGCGCGCCCGAGATGCGGTGGTTGACCACGCGCCGCTCGACGATCACGTCGGCCTCGGCGAAGCCCGCGTCCATGTCGCCGCCACCGAGCTGCCACGTGTGGACCTTGTTCGTGCCGAACTGCTCGTGGACGAGGTTCGCGCCCTCCTCGAGCGCCGTCTCGATGTTCGTGACGACCGGGAGCGGGTCGTACTCGACGAGCACGTCCTCCGTGGCGTCGACGGCGACGCCACGGTCGGTGGCGAGCACCACCGCGACGGGATCGCCGACGTGCTTGACGACGCCGCGCGCGAGCGGCCAGTGCTCAGGGTTGTGGACCTCGACGCCCTCGGGCGCCCAGGCCATCGGCAGCGGCGCCAGGAGGTCGGCCATGTCCTCGCCGGTGTAGACGGCGACGACGTCGTCCCGTGCCTCGGCGGCGCTCGCGTCGATGGACACGATGGTGGCGTGGGCCTCCGGCGAGCGGATGATCGCCGCGTGAAGCATCCCGGTGATCTGGATGTCGTCGACGTAGGTGGCCTGCCCGGTGATCAGCCGCGGATCCTCCTTGCGGCGCAGGGAACGGCCGACGTGCGGCTCGGTGCTCTCGACCGTGCTCATGCCGACACCCCCTGCTTCGCCGCGGACTGCACGGCCTTGACGATGTTGTGGTAGCCGGTGCAGCGGCAGAGATTGCCCTCCAGACCGTGCCGGATCTCCTCCTCCGACGGGTCCGGGTTGCGTTCCAGCAGCGAGGCCGCGGACATGATCATGCCCGGCGTGCAGTAGCCGCACTGGAGGCCGTGCTCGGCCCAGAACGCCTCCTGCAGCGGGTGCAGGTCGCCCTCGGTCCCCATCCCCTCGATCGTCGTGACCTCGGCGCCGTCGGCCTGGACGGCGAGCACGGTGCAGCTCTTGCACGAGGCGCCGTCGAGATGGACGGTGCAGGCACCGCAGTTGCCGGTGTCGCAGCCGACGTGGGTTCCGGTCAGCCCGAGCTGGTCGCGGAGCGCGTGCACCAGCAGGGTGCGGGGCTCCACCTCCAGCCGCTCGGTCTGGCCGTTGACGGTCACTGCGATGGGGACGGCATCGCTCATGCGGGTTCGCTCCTTGACGGGGTGTCGAATGGCTCTCACCGACCATACGCCCGGAGCCCGTCGCACTGCAAAGCCCTGCTGTCAGATCGTCACATCGGAGGGTCGACTTGGCACGGCGGCGCGCGTCATCGGCGCGGCGCTCGCGGACGTGTGGCGCTTTGACTCTCTCCCAGAGGGTCAATCCACCGCACCCCCTCTTGAGCCGCACGTGGCGCCCCCTGGCCGAAGCTGGCCAGGGCGATGGGCACGCATGGGCGGTCCGCCTCCTTCCCGACCACCATCGCGACCCGTTCGACCGGCTGCTCGTCGCCCAAGCCGACGTGGAGCGCGCGACCCTCGTGACGTCCGACGCGATCCTCAGCCGCTACGACGTCCCGGTGCTCTGGAGCTGAGACGACCGCACCGCGTACTACCGTCGGCCCGCTGCAGGTGACGATGGACGAGCGCGGACGTGTGACCCTCCCGATCGAACTGCGTCAAGAGCTCGGGTGGGCGACCGAGACGCCGGTCGAGTTCAGTCGGGACGGCGAATATCTGCTGCTCTTGCCAAGCACGATCGCGGAAGCTGCGGACGGTCGAGGCTCCTCTTCCACCGACGCCTGACCGTCGCGCGAAGGCCAGGAAGCGGCGAACGGGCGCGCGGCTGACCGCGTCAGTCGCGCATCGCCGGGAAGAGCACGACCTCGCGGATCGAGCGCTTGCCGGTCATCGCCATGACGAGGCGGTCGATGCCGAGCCCGAGGCCGCCGGTCGGCGGCATGCCCTGCTCGAGGGCGAGCAGGAAGCCCTCGTCGTACGGCTGGGCCTCCTCGTCGCCCGCGGCGCTGAAGCGCGCCTGGGCCTCGAAGCGCTCGCGCTGCACGTCGGGGTCGTTGAGCTCGGAGAACGCGTTGGCGAGCTCCATCCCGTAGGCGAACATCTCGAAGCGCTCCGTGAGCCCCTCGTGCTCGCGGTGGGCCTTGGCGAACGGGGACAGCTCGACCGGGTAGTCGAAGAGGAAGGTCGGCGACTGGAGCGTCGGCTCGACGAACTTCGAGAGCAGATCGTCGACGAGCTGGGGCCAGGTGCGCCCGTCGGTGGGGAGCTTGTCGCCGATCGCCGCGGCCAACGCCTCCGCGTCGCGGTTGGCGAGGATGTCCACGCCGCACTCGTCGAGAATCGCCTGCGCGAGCGTCGTGCGGCGCCACGGCTCGGTGAAGCTCACCTCGGGGTCGTCGTGGCCGACGGCCACCGCTACCGATCGCACGAGTGTCTCGAGCCGGTCGGCGGCGTCGTAGACGTCCGCGTAGGCCTCGTACCACTCGAGCATCGTGAACTCGGGGTTGTGCTTGAACGAGACGCCCTCGTTGCGGAAGTCCTTGCCCAGCTCGTACACCCGCTCGAGGCCGCCGACGATCAGCCGCTTGAGGTAGAGCTCGGTGGCGATCCGGAGGTAGAGATCGCGGCCGAGCTCGTTGTGGTGCGTGGTGAACGGCCGCGCGAGCGCGCCGCCGTAGAGCGGCTGCAGGACCGGGGTCTCGACCTCGACGAAGCCGTCCTCGTCGAGCGCCCGGCGCACGGCGGTGATGACCTTCGCGCGGGCGACGAACAGCTCGCGGGCCTCCGCGTTGCCGATCAGGTCGAGCTCCCGGCGGCGGAAGCGCTGCTCGACGTCCTGGAGCCCGGCGTGCTTCTCGGGCGGCGGGCGCAGGGACTTCGCGAGCACGTCGTAGCCGTCGACCCGCAGCGAGAGCTCCCCGCGCCGGGACATGAAGACGGTGCCGTCGATCCCGACGAGATCGCCGAGGTCGAGCTCGAGCAGCCGCTCCATCGCCTCCGCGCCGAGGACGTCGAGCTTGGCCTGGAGCTGGAGCCGGCCCGAGCGGTCGTCGAGGTCGAGGAAAGCCATCTTTCCCTGGCCGCGCCGGGCGTGCAGGCGCCCCGCGACCCGGTACTGCACCTCGGTGTCCGTGCCCGGCTCGAGGTCCGAGTGGGCCGCGCGGACCTCCGCGATCGGGGTCACGCCCGGGTAGGCGTGCGGGAACGGGTCGATCCCGTCCGCGCGCAGCCGCTCGAGCTTGGCCCGCCGGACGGCGAGGAGGTCGTCGGCCACGACGGCCTAGAGGCCGAGAGCGATCTTGGTGATCTTCGCCTTGCGCGTCGAGCCGTTCGGCAGCGAGATCGTGACCTCATCGCCCTTGCGCTTGCCCATCAGCGCACGCCCGACCGGCGAGACGTTCGAGAGCTTCTTCGGGGGCTCGGCCTCGGCGGAGCCGACGATCGTGAAGGTCTGCGCCTTGCCGGAGTCGTCGAACTTGACGCTCACGGCGTTGCCGACCTGGACGACCTCGTTGTCGACCTGGTCCCTGCTGACCACGGAGGCCGAGCGGAGCTGCTCCTCGAGGGTGAGGATGCGCGTCTCGAGCATCGCCTGCTCGTTCTTGGCGTCGTCGTACTCGGAGTTCTCGGTGATGTCCCCGAACTCACGGGCCTCCTTGATGCGCTCGGCGACCTCTCGGCGGCGAACGGTGGAGAGCTCCTCGAGCTCGTCCTTGAGCTTCTGGAGACCTTCGGAGGTGAGGATGACGTCCTTCGGCATACGGGTCCTTGTGCAGCGGTTCGGGGCCGGAAAGGCGCCGGAGTGTAGCGGCCGGGACCTATGCGAGAGCTGAAGGCAGACGCGCCGCCAGAACGGCCCTCGCCGCAGCGATGTCATCGGTCTGCTGCAGCGCGCTCTGCAGGGCTTTGTCGCCGCCCAGCCGCTCGACGTACCAGGGGTAGAACTTCCGCAGGACCCGGGCCCCGCGGACCGGCCCCAGGTGCTCCACCGTGCGGTCCATGATCCAGTCGAGCTCCTCGAGGATCTCCGCCTGCGTCGGCGCCTCGGAGCGCAGGCCGAGCACCTCGGCGAAGAGCCACGGATTACCGAGCGCACCGCGAGCGAGCATGACCGCGGCCGCGCCGGTCTGCTCGTAGGCGGCGTGGACGTCCTGCGCCGTGTGCAGGCCGCCGGTGAGGATCACGGGCGCCGGCAGGCTCTCGACGAGTCGGGCGACCAGCGCGTAGTCCGGGGTGCCCTTGTGGTGGACCTGGGCGGTGCGGGGATGGAAGCCGATCGCGGCGACGCCGGCCTCCTCGACCAAGCGGTGCGCGAGATCGAAGCCGGAGGTCGTGTCGCCCTTCACCAGGCCGCTGCGAAGCTTGACGGTCACCGGCAGGCCCGATCCCTCAGCCGCCGCTCGAGCGACCGCGACCGCGGTGTCGGGGTCCTTCAGCATCGCGACCCCGGCGCCGGTCTTGGCGACCTTCGGGACCGGGCAGCCCATGTTCAGGTCGATGAGGTCCGCGTCAGTGGTCGCGGCGACGTGGGCGGCCGCGGAGCGCATCACCTCGGGGTCCTGACCGAAGAGCTGGATGGCTACCGGGCCGCTCTCCCGCTCCTCGGGGTGCAGGCGGAGCATCTCTCCGCAGGTCTTCTCGTTGCCGTAGTGGATGGCGAAGCTCGAGACCATCTCGGAGACCGCCATGCCCGCCCCGTAGCGCTTGGCCTGCAGGCGCACGCACCAGTTGCCGATCCCGGCCAGGGGCGCCAGGAGAACCCGGTTGGGCACCGTCAGGTGGGCGAGCTGCCAGGGCGTGTCGAGGGGCGGGAGGGCCACGGCGGCCCAGGGTAGCCCGGGTCCCGCCGGGCTCCTGGGGCCGTCGAGTTGTCACTTCTTCCCGCCCAGCGGGAACAATCGACGATTCGATGCCCTCACAGCGCGTCACGACCGGCGGTCAGGGAGCGAGCCGCGCGCCGCGCCAGGACGCCAGGCGCTCCAGGGCCTCCTGCACGGCGGCGGGCGCGCGGCGGCCCGGCTCCTCGTGCAAGGAGAGCACCCGCAGGAGACCCGCCTCGCGGTCGAGCTTCAGGTCGGCCCGGGCCACCAAGCGCTCGCGGTGCAGGATCGGGAGCACGTAGTAGCCCCAGCGGCGCTTGGCGGGCGGGGTGTAGATCTCCAGGCGGTGGTCGAAGCCGAAGAGCTCCGCGGTGCGCGCCCGGTCGCAGAGGACGTTGTCGAAGGGCGAGAGGGCGACGGTGCGCCGGCCCGGCGGGAGCTGGGC
>JACDAP010000490.1 GCA_013695395.1 Solirubrobacterales bacterium | reverse complement strand
GGCTGCGCCCTGAGCTCGGCGCCGCGGCGGCGCTCGGCGGGCTGCTGCTGGTCGGCGGGCTGCGACCCGCGGCCCGTCTGGCGGCGATCGCCGCGGGGGCGACCGCACTGTTCTACCTCCCGTTCGTGCTGGTCGCGCCCGGTGACTTCGCCGACGACGTGCTCGGCTTCGGCGGCATCCAGGGGCTGCAGCGGCTCCCGTTCCCCCTCGACCCGCCCGCCGACCCCAACAAGGCGTTCGAGACGCTCTTCCCGGCGGTGCTGATCGTGGCGACGGGGCTCTGGGCCCTGGTCGGTCGCGCGCGGCCCCTCGCGCTCGCGCCGCTCGTCCTCGCCGGCGTCGCCTACCTGCTCGCCCGCACCGACGAGTTCCACCTCGTCCCGCTCGCCGCCGTGCTCGCCCCGGCCCTGGCGGTCGCGGCGGCTGGGGGTGGCCGCGTTGTCGTCCGCGAACGTGGGACGGATTCGAGGGAACCCCCGGGCCAAGGGGCGGCCCCCAGCGCGACGGCAAGGGGTTCCGGCGGAATTGACCGCGAACCGGGGACGTTGTCACCGGAACCCCCCGAGGTCCGCGCGGCGACGCGGCGCGTGACCAACGCCGGAGGCCCGCGGCGGGTGCTGCTCGGGGCCGCGCTGGCGCTCATCGCCCTCCACGGCGTCGAGCGGCAGGCCGGCCGGGTCCTCCACCCGCCGCCGCTCGCCGTGGTCCCGGGCGGCGTGGGCGACGGGGTCCGGACCGACCCCGAGGATGTCGCCGCCCTGCGTGTCCTCCTCCCGCGGGTCCGCGCCAGCGGGCGGCCCGTGTTCGTCGCCCCGCCACGCATGGACCGCGTCCGCGTCGGGAATCCGCTGCTGAACGTCCTGCTCGACCTCCCGAATCCGACCCGCTACGACGTCATCCAGCCCGGAGTCGTGACCCGCGACGAGGTGCAGGCGGAGATCATCGCCGACCTGCAGCGCACGGGCGCGACCGTGATCCGCTGGCGTGCCCCCGCCGCGACGGAGGTGGAGGACAACGGCGCCGGGCGCGAACGCGGCTCGCGCCGGTTCGACCGCTTCGTCGCGGACACCTACGAGACCGTCCTCGACGTCGGCGACTACGAGGTGCTGCGCCCGCGCCCCTCGCCGGGCTGACGGTCGGCGTGTTCCCGAATCGATGGCATGCATCGACCTGGGAGCACGCCGCCGGGGGTTCAAAGGTCGCGGCGCCGAAACGCGGCCAGGGCGAGCGCCCCGACGACCAGCGCGTACCCGACGCAGAAGAGCGGGAAGAGCGCGTGGTTGTCGTGGGAGCCGCCGAGCGGGCCGAGCTGCACGAGCGCGCCGGTCACCCCGCCCTCGGACACTGCGCCGGAGACCAGCTGGAAGAGCGCGTCGCGGTAGAGCCCCTCGAAGGGGAGCACCCAGGAGGCGACGTTCGCGACGTCGGAGAGCGTGCCGGAGTCGAGCGCGTCCCCGATCGAACCGAGCAGGCCGACGAGCAGGCCGGCGCCGAAGACCATGAGGACCGCGACGCCGTTGGCCGTGGTGCCGAGCACGATCGAGCCGAGCAGGGCGAGCGCGGAGATGATCGCGACCGCGCCGGCCAGCTCGAGCGCGGGCACGATCACGCTGTCGGGCGTGTAGCCGCCGAAGAGCTTCGTCAGCAGCACGCCGCCGAAGAAGACGACCACGACGTAGCTGGCGCTCACCGCGGCGGCCGCGGCCCAGCGCCCGAGCAGGTAGGCGCCCCGGCCCAGCGGGCGGACGATCACCGGTTGGAGCAGGCCGCGCTCGGCGTCGCCGCGGACCGCGTTCAGGGTCAAAAAGACAGCGAGGATCACCCCGAGGAAGAGCGTCCCGAACATCGCCAGGCCGAGGATCGTGGCGCCCGCGAGCGTCTCGGCGTCGAGGAAGCCGTTCCCGTTGAACTCGTCGATGTCGGAGAAGAGCTCGTGGACGCCCCAGGCGTAGAGGCCGCCGAAGGCGAGCGTCAGCCCGAGCACGACGAAGAAGACGCGGCGGCGCAGCGACTCCCGCAGGGCGTGTGCGGCCACGATCCGGGCGCCGGTCAGCAGCTCGCTCACCCGGAGCTCCTCGTGCTCTCGCGCTCGCCCACGGCGTCGAGGTAGACGTCCTCGAGCGTGGAGGAGAGCACCTGCACGCCGAAGACCTGCTCGCCGGCGGCGACGAGCTCGGCGACGATCCGCGGCGCCTCCGCGCGGCCCGCGCCCTCGATCACCCTGCGGCCCGCAGCCGTCTCGACCTCGACGCCCCGGGGCCGCACCAGCTCGGCGGTCCGGCCGGAGGTCACGACCGCACCGTGGTCGATGATCACGACCCGGTCGCAGACGAGCTCGACCTCGGACAGCAGGTGCGTGTTGAGCATCACCGCGACGCCGCGGCCCTGCACCTCGACCAGGAGGTCGCGGACCGTGCGGCGGCCGGCCGGATCGAGGGCGCTCGTGGGCTCGTCGAGCAGGAGTAGCCGCGGCTCCCCGACGAGCGCCTGGGCGATCCCGAGCCGCTGCTGCATCCCCTTGCTCATCTCCTCGACCTTCCGCTCGCGGGCGTCGGACAGGCCGACGAGGCCGAGCAGGTCGGCGCGCTCGCCCGCGCCCTTCTCAGACCCGGTGAGCTGCTGGTGGAGCACGAGCACCTCGTCCGCGGTGGCCCAGCCGGGGAAGCGGAAGAGCTCGGCCAGGTAGCCCTGGGCGGCGCGGGCGGCCCTCGATCCTGCGGGGTGGCCGGCGACCGTGACGGTGCCCTCGGTGGCCCGGACGAGGCCGCAGGCGATCTTGGTCAGCGTGCTCTTGCCTGCCCCGTTCGGGCCGAGCAGGCCGACGAGCTCTCCCTCGCCGACCTCGAGATCGACGCCGTGAAGGGCGGTGTGGGAGCCGTAGCGCTTGACGAGCCCCTCGACGTGAAGATCACTCACCGGCCTCGGCCCTTGAGCCGCAGGAACGGCTTCTCGACCAGGTAGTAGCTGAGCGCCGCGCAGGCCGTGGCCGCGCCCGCCGCGACCGCGATGTAGCCGAGGAAACCGCCTGGGAAGCGGTCGCTCACCCGGATAAGCTGCACGGAGAGGGGCAGGTGGAACAGGAAGATCCCGTAGGAGACGAGGCCGAGCCAGGCCACCAGCCGCCACGAGAGCACCCGCGAAACGGTGGAGCGACGGCCGTCCGCGAAGACCGCGGGAGCCACGAGCGTGAAGGCCATGATCCCGTAGAGCAGATGCTCGGCCTGCAGGTTGAACGTGCTGTAGGGCGTGAGCAGGTTGCGGGGCAGCGCGAGCCCCCAGGCGGTGATCGTCAGCGCGGTGAATGCCGCCGCCCACCAGAGCAGCGGCTGCTCGGTCGCGGTACGGACGAAGCGGGGCCGCTCGGCGACCGCGCGGGTTCCGTAGGCGGCCGAGAGGATCGCGAGGACCATCCCACCCGCGAACCAGGCCCACAGGCCGGGCAGCGTGTTGCCGTACACGGTCTTCGGCTCGATGACGAGCACCATCGTGCGGACCGTCACCGCGGCGACGGCGGAGAGCCCGAGCGCCCACAGCTCGGCGCGGACCTGGCGCTCCGGGTGGCGGCCCTGGAGCCAGCGGCCGCTCACGTAGGCCAGTACCGGCAGCAGCACGTAGAACGCGATTTCGACCGAGAGGCTCCAGGCGACGCCGATCCCCCCGAGGATGGTGGTCGACGACCAGCTCTGCAGCAGCCCGTAGTAGACCCACCACCGGTCGCTGAAGACGAGCGGGACCTGCGCGCTGACCACGAGCCCGAGAATCGTCAGCGCGACCCAGTAGGCCGGGAGGATCCGCAGCGCGCGGCGCTTCAGGTAGGTGAGCGGGTGCGGCCCCTTCCGCCCCGCCAGGCGCGCGGCGACCCACGGCCGGTAGAGGAGGAAGCCCGAGAGGACGAAGAAGATCGCCACCCCAGAGTCCATCCGGGCGGTCCACGCGCCGACCGGGTTCGCCTCGTTGAAGCCGGAGAGCGCGGCGGTGTGCGTGGCGACGATCGCCAGCGCGGCGATCGCCCGTAGGCCGTCGACGAGGGGGAAGCGCGGGCTGCCCGGCGGGGGCGCGACGGCGGGCTCGTCCGGGTGGGGATCTGGGACGACGACTGCCGCGGCCGGGGCCGGGGCCACGGCAGGGGGCTCGACGCGGATCGACACCGTCCGAGCATACGCTGCGCGCCCGTGCCGTCCTTCCGCCTCAGCCTCGCCGCTATGACGCTGCTCGGCCTCGCCGTGCGGCTGCTGGCCGCGTACTCGAACCGGGACTACCCCGTGATCGGCGACGCGCTCACCTACCACGCCGAGGGCGGCTTCCTGGCCGACGGGGAGGGCTTCCGCCGGCTCTTCGAGGACGTCCCGACGGCCGAGCACCCGCCGGGCCACATCGTCCTGCTGGCGGGCTTCGACCTGCTCGGCGTCGACTCCCTGTCGGGCCAGAAGTACCTCCTCGGCGCGGTCGGGAGCGTGACCGTGCTGCTGACCGGCCTGCTCGGTCGCCGGGTCGGGGGGGACCGGGTCGGCCTCATCGCGGCGGGCCTCGCGGCGGTCTACCCGATGCTCTGGCTCGCTGACGCCGCGCTGATGAGCGAGACGACCTCGACGTTGCTGTTCGTCGCCTGTGGCCTCGCGGCCTTCCGCCTCGCCGATGGCCCGAGT
>JACDAP010000464.1 GCA_013695395.1 Solirubrobacterales bacterium | reverse complement strand
GTGCCGGACCTTGCGCCCGAGGATGCCCGTCGGGAGCTGGTCGGCGAGCACGACGCCGTGGGGCTCGGCCCGGAGCTTCTTGATGCTGGTCCCGCCGCGGCGCAGGAGCAGGTCGATGATGCGCCGCGGCTTCAGCCGCAGACCCAGGCGCCCCAGTGCTCGCAGGCGAGGATCGCTGACGGGAACCACGTCGATCCGGGCGGCGATGTCGTCGATGATCTCCCACTCCTGGCGGGCCTCGCCGGCGGGCTCGACGACTGGCTCGGTCCACTGCACGAACGGCTGGACGTAGTGCGCGAGGGTCGCCAGCGGCAGGTCCTCGCGCTCGAGGAACGTTGTCGTCGGGAGGATCCAGTCGGCGTGCTTGTTCGTCTCGGTGACGTAGAGGTCGAGCCCGACGAGCAGGTCGAGCTCGCCGAGCGCCGCCTCCAGGCCGTCGCCGTCCGGGCAGCTCAGGACCGGGTTGCCCGCGCTCACGAACATGGCGCGCAGCGAGCCGTCACCCGGCGTGGTGATCTCCTCGGCGATCAGGGAGGCGGGCATCGCACCGAGCACCTCGGGGAAGCCGCCGATGCGCGAGCGGGTGCGGCCGTAGGTGTCGGCGTCGAGCTCCTCGGCGAGCTCGTCCAGCGAGACGGGCGGGGCGCCGAAGACGGCGCCGCCGGGCGCGTCGAGGTTGCCGGTGACGAGGTTGACCGCGTCGATGAGCGCCGCGGTCAGCGTGCCGAAGCGGCCGAGGCAGGTGCCCGTGCGGCCGTAGACGCTCGCGCCCTCGGCGGCGGCGAACTCACGGGCCAGCGCGCGGAGCGTCTGCGCCGGGATGCCGGTGCGCTGCGCCGTCTCCTCGGGCCCGAACGCCCGGACAGCCGTGCGCAGCCAACCGCTGCCGCTGGCCTGCGTGCGGAGCGCCTCCTCGTCGACGAGCGCCTCCGCGAAGAGGACGTGCAGGAGCGAGAGCAGCATGAACGCGTCAGTGTCGGGCGTGATCGGGAGGTGCTCGAAGGCGCGGGCGGTCTCGGTGCGGCGAGGGTCGACGGCGATCACCCTTCCTCCGCGCTCGACGATCTCGTGCATCTGCTCCTTCATCCGGGGCGCGGAGAGCAGCGAGCCGTGGGAGACGAGCGGGTTCGCCCCGACCACCAAGAGGAACCGTGTACGCCGGATGTCCGGGATCGGGACGAGCGCCGGGGAACCGTAGAGCAGGGCGCTGGCGGCGAAGCGGTTCGCGACATCCTGCGAGTTGGCGTTGTAGAAGTGCTGGGAGCCGAGCGCGTCGAGCAGTCCCTTGACCCACATGACGTGGGAGTAGGAGAAGCCGCCGGGGTTGCCCATGTACCAGCCGATGCTCTCGCCGCCGTGCTCGTCGATCGTGGCGCGCAGGCGTGTACCGATGTCGGCCAGGGCCTCGTCCCAGCTCGCCCGCGCGAAGCTCCCGTCGGGCTGCCTGCGCAGCGGGTGCAGGACGCGATCGGGATCGTTGTGGACCTGCGCCATCGCGATGCCCTTGGGGCAGGCGAAACCCCGCGAGAGCGGGTGGTCCTTGTCGGGCCGGAGCCTCGTCACCTTACCGTCCTCGACGGTCGCGACCATGCCGCAGACCGCCTCGCAGATCCGGCAGTAGGTGACCTTTTCCTCGGTGGCCATCCGCCGAGGCTACACCTCAGGTGAATCGGTTTCAGGAACAGCGGGGCGCTCGACGCCCGCGGGAAGCCGCCGCTCCTCGTCGAGCTTGTCCAGGTGCGCCGCGAGCGTGACCGCGGCGGCCGGCCGCAGCACGGCCGGGACCTCGCTCCAGACGTCGTCGAGAAGCGCGTCGATCGTGCGGTGCCCGTTCGCGAGCGCGGAGATCAGCGCCGCTTCACGCGTGAGCCGGTGCGCGCGGTACTCGTCGAGCTTGGCGTGCGCGTCTGCGACGAGCGGCCCGTGGCCCGGGTGGATGCGTCGCAGTGGCAGCTCGCGAAGCCGCTGGAGCGCGGCCAGGTAGCCGGAGAGCGCGCCGGGGGTCGGCCAGACGAAGACCGAGCCGCGGCCAAGGACGCTGTCGCCGCTCAGGAGCTCCTCCCCCACGACGAAGGCGAGGTGATCGGGCGCGTGGCCAGGGGTGGCGACGACCGAGAACGGCCCGAGGGTGTCCCCGTCGGCCAGCACGACGTCGACCGCGCCCCTGGCAGCGTGGACCGGCGCGGCGCCCGCGCGGTCCAGCAGGCCGGGGACGCCTTCGGCGTGGTCGCCGTGGTCGTGGGTGAGGAGGACCCCGCGCCAGGGCCCACCGATCGCGGCGATCGCGGCAGCGAGCGCGTCGAGGTGGCTGGCGATCCCCGGTCCCGGATCGACCACCCACACGCCGTCCGCATCGCGCACGACGTAGCTGTTCGTCCCGTCGAGGGTGAAGGGCCCGGGGTTGGGTGCCAGCACGCCGCGGATCTGCACGCAGGCGACGGTACCGAGCCTCCGTTTCGGCCGAGCACGCGCGACCGCGTGCGTTAGCATCTGATGCATGCGCACCACCCTGAAGCTCGACGACGACGTACTCCTCGCCGTCAAGGAGCGCGCTCGGCGCGAGCGGCGCACGGCGGGCGAGGTGCTCTCCGACCTGGCACGTGAGGCGTTGACCGGTTCCCATCGACCGGCCACCTCCACCGACACCTCCTCCCGCCACGGATTCCGCCCACTGCCCAGCCGAGGAACGACGGTCTCCAACGCGCTGATCGACGCGCTCCGGGAGGAGGAGCCGGAATGATGCGCGCCCTGCTCGACGTGAACGTGCTCCTCGCGCTTCTCGACAGCGACCACGTCGACCACGCTCGCGCCGGAGCATGGCTTGACGAGGCGATAGTCGACGGGTGGGCCTCCTGCCCGATCACCGAGAATGGCTTCGTCCGCATCATCAGCCAGCCGCGCTACCCCGCGCCCATCACACCGACCGAGGCGATCGGACTCCTCGACGGGGCGCGAGGTGGTGACCGACACGCCTTCTGGCCGTGTGACGTCAGCCTGCTCGACGCAGTGACCGCGGACCGCGCACGCCTGCACGGGCCTCGCCAGGTGACCGACGCGTACCTCCTCGCGCTCGCGGTGGCCCACGGGGGGCGCTTCGTGACCTTCGACCGCACGGTCGCCCTCAGCGCCGTGCCGGGCGCTCGACCCGAACATCTCGTCGTGCTCTGAGCCTTCTCGCACAGCGGCGCTTGCGACCGTCGGTCGATGGCGGGGCGACCGTCGACGTGCCACCCTAGGAGCCAGTGACCGACCTCGATCGCCTCAGCGCCCTCGACGCCTCCTTCCTCGCGCTCGACACCGAGCGAGCGCCGCTGCATGTCGGCTGGACGATGCGCTTCGGCGGGCGCGCCCCCTCCCTCGCCGCGCTGCGTCGCCACCTCGATGCGCGGCTGCATCTGGTGCCCCGCTTCCGCAAACGCGTCGTCCGGCCCGCGCTCGGGCTCGGCCCGTCCTGCTGGGAGGACGCGCCCGGGTTCACGATCGACGCGCACGTCCACCAGGTGAGCGCCCCGGCTCCGGGTGACGCCGGCGCACTGCGCGACGTCGCGGGCGTGCTGCTCTCTTCCCCGCTCGCATCCGACCAGCCGCTGTGGCGGGTCTTCCTGGTCGACGGTCTCACGGGCGACGGCTTCGCCCTGGTCGGCCAGGCGCACCACGCGCTCGTCGACGGGATCGCGGCGATGGAGGTCGCGCTGCTGCTCTTCGGTCCGGCTCCGGCGACGGGCGAGGCGGAGCCGTGGCGCCCCCAGCGCCCACGCCACGGGTTCCTCCCCGGTTTCCTGCCCTCCCCCCAGGATGCCCTCACCGGCGGAACCCACCTCGCGCTGGACGCCGCCCGTGGACTCAAGGGGCTCCGGCCCGGACCGCTGAAGGAGGCCGCGGGAGCGCTCGAGGCACTGGCGCACCGGGGACCGACCACGAGCCTGCAGGCCAACCGCACCCACCGGCGAGAGGTCGCGACCGCGCAGGCGAGCCTCGACGGGGTCAAGGCGGCCGGCCGGCGCCACGGCGCCTCGATCAACGACGTAGTGCTCGCGGCGTGCTCGCTCGCCCTGGGCAGCGCGCTGCGCCGGCGTGGCGAGCACCCGGTCGCCCTCAAGGTGCTGATCCCCGTGAACGTCCGGGGGGAGGCGAGCGCCGCCGCCCTCGGCAACCGCATCTCGCTCGTCGCCGTCGAACTGCCCGTCGTCGAACGGGACCCGATCGCCGTCCTGCGCCGGGTCCGCGACCGGACCCGCGTGGTGAAGGCCGCCGGGCAGGCCGGGCCGCTCGACAAGCTCACGCGTGCCGCCGACCACCTCCCCGCCCCGGCCCAGCGCTCGATGGCGCGCGCGCTCGCCGCGGCCACCGATTACGCGGCGGTCGTCTCGAACGTGCCCGGCCCGCCGATCGAGCTGAGCCTGCTCGGCCGCCCGCTGCGCGCCATGTACCCGTCGGTCCCCGTACCCGCCGGGCGCGCGCTCACGATCGGCTGCATCTCCTACGACGGCGGCCTGCACGTCGGGCTGACCGCGGACGCGATCGTCGTGCCCGACCTGCTCGACATCGCCCGCGACCTCGAGGGCGCAC
>JACDAP010000448.1 GCA_013695395.1 Solirubrobacterales bacterium | reverse complement strand
CCCTCACGGGTGGCGGCGAGCGCCACCCGGCTGCCGAGATCCGAGCGGGAGCCGAGCTTCATCGGCCGGCCGAGGATGCCCCCGGCGGCGATCCGCCGTGCGGTGATCGCGCGTGTGCTGTCGGTGCCCGTCCAGGCCACGAAGCTGCTGCCGGTCCCGTCGGCGACGAGTCGGGCCAGGCGGCCTCGCCCGAGTGAGCGGGACGGCGCGAGCGCGACGCCGTCGGCCGCCACGCGGACGAGTCGCAGGTCTCCCACCTGCGAGCTGTCGCCCACCGGCGCCACGACGAAGAGCTCCCCCGTACGGGTCACCGCGACCTGGGCGGCGTCGGTGGTCGACGCGAGCAGCTGGCGAGGCGGGCCGAACGGGGCTCCGTCCGCGGGGCGCGCGGCCACCATGAGGTTCGTGTCCTCCCGCCAGAGGACGAGCGTGGCGCCCCGCACGCGGACGGTGCGAGTGAGGTTCACCTCGCCGGTCGCGAGCGTCAGCGGCGCGGAGTAGCCATCGGCGTCGCGGTCGCTTACGAGGACGCGCTCCTCGTCCACCCAGGAGATCGTCGTGAGGCCAGGCGCCGCGCCGGGATCTGAGAGCGGCGCCGCCGGAAGCCGGAGACGGCGCAGGCCGTCGGCCGTGAGCTCCGCCCCGTCGGCCCGGGTGCGCCGCGTCCACTGAAGCGCCGCCCCGGGGCCGTCGGCCCAGGCCGGGTAGTAGGCCGACTCGCCGCCGCCGGTCAGGCGCGTGGTGGGAGAGATCCGGCCGCGCCGGTCGACCGTGCGCAGCCGCAGCCGGTGGCTGCATCCCTCGAAGCGCCGCCACACCACCGCGAAGCTCCCGTCACCCGCGTACCGCGGCAGCGGCGCATCCACGGAGTGCCGCTCGTTCCGGTCGAGCACGATCGGCGAGGCGGTCAGCCCGTCCTCCGCCCGCCCGAGGCGCAGCTCGGCCCGCCGGACGCCTCGCAGGTCGCGCTGCCAGCCGAGCGCGATTCGGTCACCGTTTGCCGCCCGCGGCCTCCACGCCGGTCACGCGGCCGGCGTGGGTCTGAGGGCGGTCCGGGCTCCAGCCGGCGGCGGCGGGCGCCGCACAGAGCAGCAGGCTGAGCACGGTGGCGGGGACAAGGGGACGCATGGTCTCCTCTCAACGTGTCCGCGAGCCGGAGGTTGCGCGAGGCCCTTGTCACAATGCGGGCCCCCCATGGCCGTCGATCCGAACCAGTCCTTCCCCGCCCTCGAAGAGCGGGTCCTCGAGCGGTGGCGGGAGCGCGACGTGTTCGCGGAGTCGATGCGGATGCGCGAGGGGCGGCCGGAGTTCGTCTTCTACGAGGGGCCGCCGACCGCGAACGGGAAGCCCGGTGCGCACCACGTCCTCGCCCGTGTCTTCAAGGACATCTTCCCCCGCTACAAGACGATGCGCGGCTTCCACGTCGCGCGCAAGGGCGGCTGGGACACGCACGGGCTCCCGGTCGAGATCCAGGTGGAGAAGCAGCTCGGGCTGACGAGCAAGAAGGAGATCGAGGCCTACGGCATCGAGGCGTTCAACGCCGCCTGTCGGGCGTCCGTCTTCACCTACCTGGAGGACTGGAACGCGCTGACCGAGCGGATCGGCTTCTGGGTCGACCTCGACGACGCGTACCGCACACTCGACCCGGGCTACGTCGAGTCGGTCTGGTGGGCGCTCAAGCAGATCTGGAACAAGGGCCTCATCTACGAGGGCCACAAGGTCGTCCCCTACTGCACGCGGTGCGGCACGGCGCTCGCCTCGCACGAGGTCGCGCAGGGGTACAAGGACGTCGAAGACACGAGCGTCTACGTGCGGATGCAGGTGCGCGCGGAGCACGGGCCGCTGGCTGCGGGCGACGAGCTCCTGATCTGGACGACCCTCCCGTGGACGGTGCTGCCGAACGCGGCGATCGCGGTCAACCCGAAGCTCACCTACGTCCGCGCGACCGCGCCGGGCGAGCCCGCGCCCGTCGTCCTGGCCGAGGCCCTGGTCGAGCGCGTGCTGGGCGTCGAAGGCGTCGAGGTCCTCGACCGCTTCCCCGGCTCAGCGATCGAGGGCGCCGGCTACACACCCGTCTTCGGGTACATCACGACCGGGGACTACGGTGCCCGCGGCCACACGGTGATCGGTGCCGAGTTCGTCTCCGCGGAGGACGGCACGGGCCTCGTCGGCACCGCGATCGCCTTCGGCGAGGACGACTACAAGCTCGGCGTCGGGGCGGGCCTCGCGGTCATCAACCCCGTGCGCCCGGACGGTACGTTCGACGAGCGGATGGGCCCATTCGCGGACATGGACGTGCGCGCCGCCGACGCGCTCGTGGTCGACGCGCTCCGCGCGGACGGCCGGCTGCTGCGCGCGACCCCGTACGAGCACTCCTTCCCGCACTGCTGGCGCTGCTCCACCCCGCTCGTCTACTACGCGAAGCCCTCCTGGTACATCGAGACCTCGCGGGTACGGAAGCAGCTCGAAGCCTCCAACCAGGCGATCGGCTGGCACCCGCCGCACATCAAGGACGGCCGGATGGGGGACTGGCTCTCGAACAACGTGGACTGGGCGCTCTCGCGCGAGCGGTACTGGGGAACGCCGCTGCCGGTGTGGCGCTGCGAGGAGGGCCACGTGCACTTCATCGGGTCGCTCGACGAGCTCGAGGAGCTCTCGGGCGTCCGGCTCGAGGACCCGCACCGGCCCTACGTCGACGACGTGTCCTTCCCCTGCCCGCAGTGCGCGCGGAGGATGGAGCGCGTCCCCGAGGTCATCGACGTCTGGTTCGACTCGGGCGCGATGCCCTTCGCCCAGCACCACGCCCCGTTCGAGCACGAGGGGGCCTTCGAGCGCGGCTTCCCGGCCGACTTCGTCTGCGAGGCGCTCGACCAGACCCGCGGCTGGTTCTACTCGCTGATCGCGGTCGGCACGCTGCTCTTCGACCGGGCGCCGATGGAGCACGTCGTCTGCCTTGGCCTGATCCTCGACGAGGAGGGGCTGAAGATGTCCAAGTCCCGGGGGAACATCGTGGAGCCGGGCACGGTGATCGACCGCTTCGGGGCGGACGCCTTCCGGTGGTACTTCTTCACCTCCAAGCAGCCGTGGGACGGCTACCGCTTCTCGATGGAGGCGGTCGGTGATGGCGTCCGGCTCTTCCTCAAGCAGTTGTGGAACACGTACGCGTTCCTCGAGACCTACACCGTCGAGGCGGACGCTCCGAGCGAGACGACCGAGCTCGACCGCTGGATCCTGTCGCGGCTCAGCGGCACCGTGACGGTCGTCGGGGAGCGGCTGGACGACTACGACGCGACGTTCGCGGGGCGGGAGATCCAGGCCTTCGTCGACGACCTCTCCAACTGGTACGTCCGACGCAACCGCCGGCGCTTCTGGGCCGGCGACGCGGCGGCGTTCGCGACGCTCCGCGAGTGCCTGCTCACCGTCTCGCAGCTGCTCGCTCCCTTCACCCCATTCATCGCGGACGAGATCTGGGAGGGGCTCGGCGGCGGCGGCGCCTCCGTCCACCTCTCCGACTGGCCGCAGGCGGGGCCGCGGGACGTCGAGCTCGAGGCGGCGATGGGAATCGCCCGCGACACCGTCCGCATGGGGCTCTCCGCCCGCGGCGCCTCGAAGATCAAGCTGCGCCAGCCGCTGCGCGAGGCCGTCGTGGTCGCCGCGGGGCGTGAGCGGGAGGCGATCGAGGCGCATGCCGAGGTGATCCGGGAGGAGCTGAATGTCCGCGAGCTGCGCTTCGTCGCGGGCGCCGAGGAGCTCGGTTCCTACGCGCTGAAGGCCAACTACCGGGCGCTCGGGCCGCGCTTCGGCAAGCAGATGCCGCAAGCCGCCGCCGCGATCGAGGCGCTCGACGCGCAGCACGTCGCCGTCGTTCTGCGCGAGGGCGGCACGGTCGGGCTGAACGTCGACGGGCGCGAGCACGAGCTCACCGCCGAGGACATCACGCTGCAGATGGAGCCGCTCGAGGGCTACCAGGTCGAACGCGAGGGCGCGCACGCAGTGGCGCTCGATCTGGCGATCGACGCGGAGCTCCGCGCGGAGATGCTCGCGCGCGAGATCGTCCGCGCCGTGCAGAGCGCGCGCAAGGGCGCGGGGCTCGAGGTGAGCGATCGCATCGCGCTGGCGCTGGGCGGCGACGCGGAGCTGCTCGCCGCGGCGCGGTCCCACGAGACGTTCATCTCGGGCGAGGTGCTCGCCACCTCGGTCGCCTGGGGCGTAGCAGACGGTGCCACCGCGCAGATCGAGGGCATGGAGCTTCGTGCGGCGGTGCGCCGAGCCTGAGCGGCCGGCTCGGGCGGAGCGGCCGCGCCGAGCGGAGCTCCGGCCCGCGCGGGCGTGGCGGAGCGGTGCGCAGGGCACGCCGCGTGTCGTGAGGTGCGCGCATCGCGTCGCCTCGCGCGGGAAAGCGTCACCAAAGCCCGCGGTCGCGTGCTCGGCGTCGTGAGGCTCCCCTGGTGGGGAAACGACCCAGGAGGAAGCACGATGGACGACGAGACGCTGGTGGCCGTGGTGGAGGGCATCCCCGAGGGATGCTGGATGAGCTACGCGGACGTGTGCGCGGCGGCGGGCGGGACCGACCGGCACGCGCGTGCGCTCAACGGGCGGTTGACCCGCCTCGGATGCGAGGGCGCGTGGCGGGTGCTGAAGGCGAACGGCACGATCGCTCCGACCGCCCTCGGCGACCCCGAGCGGATCCGCCGGGCGCTGGCCGACGAGGGTGTGCGCTTCGAGGGCGGCAAGGCCGTGCCCGAGC
>JACDAP010000432.1 GCA_013695395.1 Solirubrobacterales bacterium | reverse complement strand
CACCCGGAGGGCTGGCTCCTGGCCGGCGCGCCCGCCCGCCCGGTGCGCGCGCTCGCCATGGAGGCCACCGCTCCGTGACCGCCGTGGAGATCAGCGTCGTGATCCCCTCACACGACCGGCCGACGCGGCTGCGCTGGCTGCTCAACGCGCTCGAGGAGCAGACGCTCGAGCGCGGCCGCTGGGAGGTGCTCGTCGCGCACGACTCAGCCGGTCCGGAGACCGAGGCGCTTCTACGCGAGCACCCCCTCGCCGACGTTGGCGTCCTGCGTCACCTGAGCTTCCCGGCCGGCAGCGCGGGCCCGGCCACCAAGCGGAACGCGGGCTGGCGGGCCGCCGCCGCGCCCCTGATCGCCTTCACCGACGACGACTGCCGCCCGGAGCCGGGCTGGCTGGCAGCCCTGCTCGCGGCCGCCCACGCTGCGCCCGGGGCGATGGTCCAGGGCGCGACCCGGCCCGACCCCCGGGAGGAGCTCATCTGGGCGGCCCCGCACGTCCGCTCGATCCACGTGACGCCGCCCGACTGGTTCGCCCAGACCTGCAACATCCTCTACCCGATCGCGCTCCTCGAGGCGCTCGGCGGCCTCGGCGAGAGCTTCCCGGGGGCGGCCGGCGAGGACACCGACCTGGCACTCCGCGCACGGGCCGCAGGCGCACGGCTCGTCGCCGCCCCGGGAGCGGTCGTCTACCACGCGGTCGAGTCCTTCGGCCTGCGCGGCATGGTCCGGCTGAACTGGCGCTGGCGCCACCTCGCCCACCTCGTGCACCTGCGGCCCGAGATCCGCGAGGAGTTCACGCTGCACGTCTTCTGGCGTCGCCAGCACCTGGAGCTGCTCCTCGCAGCGGGAGGGCTCGCGGGTGCCCGTCACCACCCGCTCCTCGCCGTGCTCGCCGTGCCCTACCTGCACCGCGCACTCAACGCTCGCGGCCCGCGCAAGAGCGCGCGGCTGGCCTGCGCGGTCGAGCTGCCCGGGCGCGTGGTCGTCGACGCGGCCGAGCTCGGAACCATGCTCTGCGGCAGCGTGACCCACCGGGCGCTCGTGCTGTGATCGCGCCGCTCTCGGTCGCGCTGATGAACCCGTGGTACTGGCCGGAGGTCCGTCGTGGCTCGGAGCGCACACTGCACGACCTGGCCGCCGAGCTCTCGGATCTCGGGCACCGGCCGCGGGTCCTCATCGCCCACGACGGGCCGCCGCGTCGCACCCGGGAGGACGGCGCGGAGGTCCTGCGCCTCCCACGCCCGCCCGACACGCTGCTCCGTCGCCGCAACGTGCAGCCGGGCAGCACACACGTCCCACTGAGCTACGCGGCGCTCCGCCTCACCCGGCCGGACGTCGCGCACGCCTTCTACCCCACCGACGCGACCGCGGCCGTCCGCTGGGCAGAGCGCACGGGCGGCGTGAGCGTCTTCAGCTTCATGGGCGTCCCCACCCCGGAAGCGCTCTCGAACTACCGCGGCCGCCTGCGTGCCCTCGAGTGCGCGACCGGCCGCACCGATGCGGTCGTCGCCCTAAGCACCGGAGCCCGGGACGCGCTCCACCGCTGGTTCGGCGTCGAGGCCGAGGTGATCTCCCCCGGGGTCGACACCGACGCGTTCCGCCCGGGCCCGGGCCGGGCCGCCGAGCCGACGATCGCCTGCGCCGCGGACGTGACCGAGCCCCGCAAGCGCGTCGGCCTGCTCGTCCGCGCCTTCGCCCGCGTGCGCCAAGAGCGGCCCACCGCCCGCCTGCTCCTCGACGCGCCGGCCGACCCTGCGGCCCGCGCCCCGTTCGAGGCGCCCGGCGTGGTCTGGCGCGAGCGCGGCCCCGACGGCATGGCACCCATGTTCCGCGAGGCCTGGGCCTCGGGCCTGACCTCCTACGCCGAGGCCTTCGGCCTCGTCCTCGTCGAGTCGCTGGCCTGCGGCACCCCGGTCTTCGGCGCGCAGGAAGGCGGGGTGCCCGAGATCGTCGACCGGCCCGAGATCGGCGCCCTCTTCTCAGGGGAGGACGAGCAGGACGTGGCGCGGGCGATGCTCAGCGCCCTCGAGCTCGCCGAGGACCCGGCGACCGCCACCGCCTGCCGGGCTCGGGCCGAGGACTTCACGGCACGGCGGGCGGCGCAGGCCCACGTCGCCCTCTACGAGCGGCTGCTCGCGCGCTGATCCGTTCGAGCGGCAGCGCGGCCACGGCGAGCACGACGATGAGCGGCTCGAACGGGGTGCGGTATCGGGTCCCGGCGTCGCCGATGTAGGCCAGCGAGGCGACGACGACGAGGGTGACGACCACGAGCAGCTGGTCGCGCCTCAGCCGTCGCAGACCAAGGAGCGCGAGCAGCAGCAGCGGGTAGTAGAGGAGCAGGCCGACCAACGTGACGCTGCGGGTACGCCCCTCGAAGGCGGTGTCGTCGAGCACCTGGCCGGGTGGTCGCAGCTCCCAGAGCCGCTGCAGCGAGTTGCGCAGCAGCGCGTTCGGGATCGACTCCGGGTTCGCGCGGATGTAGTCGGTGGCCCGCGAGTTGAGCTCCTGGTAGAGCTCGCCGTCGGTGATCCGGTTCTCCGGGCGGAAGAGCTCTACGTCGCGTGCCGGGAGCGGCCGCCACTTGTAGGGCAGCTCCTGATCGTTCGCGGCGTCCTCGTTGAAGGTGCCGTAAAGCGCCGCGGACTGGACGCTGATCGGCACCCACGGCCCGGGCAGCGTCGCGTTGCGGATCGACCACGGCGCGACGATGAGCGCGGCGATCCCGACGCAGATCGCGAGCTGCCGCGTGCCCTCCCGCGCTCCGCCCGCGGCCCAGAAGGCGACCGCGGCTCCGGCCAGCAGGAAGACCGAGGACGGCCGGACGAGCAGGCTCGCGCCGATCACTGCGCCGAGGAGCGCCGGGCGGCGCGCGGTCAGCAGCAGGACGAAGGCGAGGATCGTCAACGGGTTGGCGAGCACCTCGGAGTAGAGCCGCACGTCGAACTGCCAGGTGTTCGGGTAGACCGCCACCACGAAGGCGGCGATCAGCCCGACACGGATCGTGAAGAGCCGGCGGCCGAGCAGGAACGTGAGCCCGACGGTGAGCGGGCCGAGCAGCAGGGTCTGCACGACGAGCGCGCGGTCGACCGAGGAGCCGGTGAGCGCGTAGATGCTCCCGAGGAGCGTCCCGTACCCCGGGGCCTTCCAGGTCGTCTGGTGCGGGTTCCCGTACGGGGTGGAGGAGAAGAACCAGTCGCCCGCGGCCATGAAGCGAGCCTCCAGGTCGTACTCGACCTCGTCGCCGGCCAGGACGTGCCCGCGGGTCAGCACGATGTAGGCGATGCGGACCGCGAGGCCGAGCAGGATCGCCCCGACCAGGAGACGCTTCTCGGTCCGGGTCACGCCGGAACCTCCGCGCCCAGCACCGCGCGCGCGGCGTCCTGCCCGAGCCGCACTGCGTAGTTCGTGCCGCGATCCTCGGGATAGATCTGCGTGGTGTTCGCCAGGAACAGCCCGGGCACCCCGGTGGCCAGCGGCGGGATCGTGCGGTGGTAGCCGACGGTGACCACCGGCTGGCCGGCCGGCTCCACGAAGCGCCAGCGCTGCCGGACCCAGCTCTGCTCGAAGTCCGGGTTCACCTGGGCGATCCCGGGGGCGTAGGCGGCGAGCAGCGCGTCGGCGTCGAGGTCGAGCAGCGGGTGGCCGGGCTCGACGTAGTTGGCCACATAGAGGAAACGACGGCCGTCGTAGCGCGCGGGGTCGACGAGGTTCGTGTGCTCGACCAGGCCGACGAAGCCGAGCGCCGGGTCGGCCACGTTCGTCCAGTAGAACGGCGAGAGGCTCCGGTCGAGCTCGAGCAGCAGGCAGAGCGCGGTGTGGTACTCGACCGCCCCCAGCCGTGCGCGGTAGTCCGCGTCGAGCGCGTGCCCCGCGAGACCGAGGAAGATGTCGTTCGGCACGGTGGCGACGACGGTGTCGTAGCGCTCCCCCTCGGACCGGGGGGTGAAGGCCGCGGGATCGAGTCCCGCGCGGAACGAACCCTCGACACCCGAGCGCACCGTCCACCCGTCCTCCTCCTGGGTGAGGGCGGTGACCGGACGATCGATCAGCACCCGCCCGCCCCCCGCGACGATCCGGTCCTCGAGCGCGGTGAAGAGCGGCTCGAAGGAGTCCTCCGGGTAGCCGAGCAGCTCCTTGCGAGCCTCCTTGCCCTCGAGCCGGCGCCGCTGCGTGAGCTTGCCGTGCAGCCAGGCCATCGAGATGTCGTCCGCGCGCGAGCCGAACTTCCCGCGCAGCAGCGGACCCCACACCTTCGCGTAGGCCGCCGGCCCCATCTCGCGTTCGATCCACGTGCGCGCGGTCTCCCCCTCGAAGTCCGAGACCGGACGCCCGGAGCGCTGGAGCCGCACGACCGCCAGGCCCATGCGCAACCGCTCGCGCAGCTTGAGCGGCGAGAAGCGCAGCAGGTCGAGCGGCGTGGTGAACGCGCGCGAGCGGCCGTCGACGAAGAAGGCCATCGAGCTCGGGTGCCAGCCGATCGCGCCGGCTACCCCGAGCTCCTCGCAGAGCTCGACGATGTGGCGGTCGGAGGTGAACCAGTGGTGGTAGTAGCGCTCGAGCCGATGGCCCTGGCCGACCTCCAGCGTGGCCGCCTGGCCGCCCAGGCCGGGCCAGCGCTCGTAGACGTCGCAGACGCGGCCGGCCTCCTGCAGCCGCAGCGCGCAGACCAGGCCCGCGACGCCCGCCCCGACCACCGCGACCCTCACGAGGACACCTCCCGCACCGGCTCCTCGTCGGCGGCCTCGACGTTCCGCGTGCGGCGCACGAGGTAGAGCGGCCGCTGCTTGACCTCGTCGTAGATCCGCCCGACGTACTCCCCGATCACTCCGAGCGTCATCAGCTGCAGCCCGCCGAGCAGCAGGATCGCGCCGAGCAGCGTCGGGACGCCCCGCTCGTAGATCCCCGAGAGCCGGGCGAGGACGGTGAGGGGGGCCAGGGCGAGCGCGAGCGCGGCGCAGGCCAGGCCGACGAGCGTCGCGAGCTGGAGCGGGGCGTGGGAGAAGGAGGCAATCGCGTCGACGGAGAAGCGCAGCATCCGTCCCGGGCTGAACTTGGTGCGTCCTCCGGCCCGTGCGGCCCGCTTGTACGGCACCGCCGCCTGCGTGTAGCCGACCCACACGGTCATGCCACGCAGGTAACGGTTGCGCTCCCGCATCGCGAGCAGCGCATCGAGCGCGCGCCGGTCGAGCAGCCGGAAGTCGCCCGCGTCCCGCGGCAGCTCGATCTGGGCCAGCCGTGTGATGATCCGGTAGAAGAGGTCGGCGGTGACGAGCTTCGCACGGCTCTCACCCTCCCGCTCGGAGCGGACGGCGTAGACGACCTCGGCGCCCGCCCGCCAGCGCTCGAGCATGGTGGGGATGAGCTCGGGCGGATCCTGCAGGTCCCCGTCGAGCATCACGACCGCGGCGCCGCGCGCGTGGTCGAGCCCCGCGGTCAGCGCCGGCTGATGGCCGAAACGCCGCGAGAGCTCGAGCACTTTGACGCGCTCGTCGGTCGCGGCGAGCTCGGCGAGCAGCTCCGGGGTGCGGTCGGTGGAGCCGTCGTCGACGAGCACGAGCTCGAAGCGCTCCTGGGCGAGGCTCGTGCAGATCCGCTCGTAGAGGGCGTCGACGTTCGCCTCCTCGTTGAGCATCGGCACGACGACGCTGACGGTGGGGGGCTCGGTCACGGTGCTGGTGGCGGTGTCCCGGCAGGCGTCCCGCACGCCCCCGACCCCCGCCGCCCGGAGCCTACGGGATAACGTGCCCACCGTGAGCGAGACGACGACATGCTGCGCCTGCGAGCGGCCCGCGCTCGCCCCCCACCTGGCGGTCGCAGGGGAGCTCGGCACCGACGGCCTGATCCCGACGACCGACCAGTTTGGCGTCGCGCTCGGCGACATCGTCCGCTGCACCGCTTGCGGGCACATGCAGCTCGGGCGCATGCCCGCCGAGGCCGAGCTCGAGTCAGCCTACGCCGAGGCCGCCTCAGAGGACTACGTAGACGAGGAGGCGGGCCAGCGGGAGACCGCGCGACGAGCGCTCGCACGGATCGAGGCCGTCCGCGGCGGGCGGCGTGGGCGGCTGCTCGACCTCGGCTGCTGGGTCGGCTTCCTGCTCTCCGAGGCGGAAGCCCGGGGCTGGCAGGCGACCGGGGTGGAGCCGAGCGCGTTCGCCTCCACCTACGCGCGCGACCGGCTCGGGCTCGACGTCCGGACCGAGGGGCTCTTCTCCGCCGACCTGCCCGAGGGCTCCTTCGACGCCGTCGTCCTCGGGGACGTGCTCGAGCATCTCCCCGACCCGGCGGCGGCGCTCGACCGGATCGCCGCCCTGCTCGCCGACGGAGGCGTCCTGTGGATGGCGCTGCCCGACGCGGGCTCGCGCCTGGCCCGCGGGATGGGCGCTCGCTGGTGGTCGGTGATCCCCACCCACGTCCAGTACTTCACCCGTCGCTCGATCGCCACGCTGCTGGAGCGCCGCGGGTACTCGGTGCTGGAGATCTCGACCGCGCCG
>JACDAP010000410.1 GCA_013695395.1 Solirubrobacterales bacterium | reverse complement strand
GGCCGTGCCCTGCTGAGGAAGAAGCCGAAGGGCTTCCGCGCGACGATGCGCGCCACGGGCGTCGACTCGATCGGCCGCAAGCGCAGCTCGGCCACGCGGGTCACGCTGCGCCGCGGACGCTAGCGCGGACCGCCGCCACGAGGCATCCCCCACCCGAACTTGCGGGCCCGCGCGCGCTGCCTGCACGCGCCCCCGCACCAGAGGGACTGCAGGACACGGTGCCCCGACCGCCTTCCCCGGGTATGCCGGTGGTGCTGGTGCCCAAAGACCCACCGACGAGGAGAGCCGCATATGCCCACAGTTGACGAAATCCGCGAGTGGGCCGGTCGCGACGCGATCGGTTCCGACGACTCCAAGATCGGCAAGATCGATCACCTGTACGTCGACCGCGAAACGGGCGAGCCGACGTTCGCCGCGATCAGGACCGGTCTCTTCGGGACCAACGACACGCTCGTCCCCGTGGAGGGTGCGCAGACCCACGGCGATCACGTGCACGTCGCGTGGGACAAGGACAAGGTCAAGGACGCGCCGAACGTCGAGGCCGACGGTGAGCTCAGCGAGACCGAGGAGGCCAAGCTCTACGAGCACTACGGCATCGTCGCCTCCGCCGAGCAGGAGGGCGCGACCGGCAAGCGGCGGCTGCGCAAGGACGTCGTCACCACGACCGACCAGGGCACCGACCGCCACTGAGCAGCCCCGGGGAACGTCGCCGTCGGCGGCGGTCCCGCGTAGGTCCGTTCGCTTCCCACCACCCAAGGAGCACCCCACCATGACCCCTCGGCCTCCGGCCCCTGTCGCCGGGGCGATCGTCGGCCTCGAACGGTCCGCGCCGTGAGCCTCACCGCCATCGTCGCCGGACCGAGCGCCGTGAAGATCGGCGACGTCACCTTGGTCGGCGTCAACGCGCAGACGGGCACGAAGGTGCTCTACACCCTGGCGCTCCTGGCCGTCATCGCCGCGCTGCGCGGACTCGCCCGGCTGGCCATCCGGCGCGTCCTCGGCGGCGAGGTCGCCGACCCGAAGCGCTTCTGGGCCCGCCAGGGCGTCCAGGTCGCCGCCGCCGTTGCGCTCCTGCTCGGGATCCTCTCGATCTGGATCACCCCTGAGAGCGACATCACCACCGGCGTCGGCCTGATCAGCGCCGGCCTGGCCTTCGCGCTGCAGCAGGTCATCCTCTCGCTGGCCGCCTATTTCGTCATCCTCCGCGGGGACACCTTCGGCGTCGGCGACCGCATCACCCTCGGCGGCGTCCGGGGCGACGTCGTCCAGCTCGGATTCCTGAAGACGACGATCATGGAGATGGGCCAACCCCCTGCGGTCGCGACCGCCGATCCCGCCGTCTGGGTCCACTCCCGGCAGTACACCGGCCGCCTGGTCACCGTCACCAACGGCGCGATCTTCAAGGAGCCGGTCTACAACTACACGCGCGATTTCCCGTTCATCTGGGAGGAGATCGTCCTGCCGGTCGAGTACTCCGCCGACCGAGCCCGGGTCGAGCGGATCCTGCTCGACGCCGCGCGCGACCACGCGATGGTCGACGCCGACGCCGCCCGCTCGGCCCTCGCGTTCATGCAGTCGCGCTACGCGATGTCCGACGCCTCGCTGGCCCCGGAGGTCTACTGGCGGATCACCGACAACTGGCTCGAGCTCTCGCTGCGCTTCCTCGTGCCCGCGCGCGGCGTCCGCGGCGTCAAGGACGCCATGAGCCGGGACATCCTCGCGGCACTCGACGAGGCCGGCATCGGGCTCGCATCGGCTACCTACGACATCGTCGGCCTGCCCCCGGTGCGGATCGAGAGCCAGGCGCCATGAGGACTTCCTCGGTGGTGCGGCGGGGCCGCTTCGCCACGGTTGCGCCACGGCCGGCGGCCGGTGGACACCCCCAACCGGTGAGGCGGTCTCGGATCAGCGCTTCGCGTCGAACTCGGGAGCGTCGCTCAGCACGCTGAAGCTCCCGTCGCTCTCCAGCACGATCGCGGTGACCGCCGCCAGGTCGGCGTAGCCGTCGCGCCGGGCGACCTGGAGCAGCTCGTCCGCCGAGACGCGCTCCTTCAGCATGGCCGAGGCCAGGAAGCCGTGGCGGTAGAGCAGCGTCGGCTCCGCCTTGACGAGCCCCTCCAACCGCTCGCTGCGCGAGATCGCCCAGGCCACCACGAACTGCATGCCGAGCAGCAGCGCCATGGCGGCGAGCCCCTCGGCGAGCGCGACATCCGAGGAGAGCAGGACGGTGGCCAGTGTCGAGCCCAACGCGATCGTGACGATGAGGTCGAACGCGTTGAGCTTGGCCAGCGAGCGCTTCCCGGCGACGCGGAGCATCCCGATCAGCAGGACGTAGGCGGGAACACCGACCAGGATGACGCGCAGGAGCCCGGACCAGTCGTCGAAGAACATGCCCCACCCTGGCAGGTCGGCCCTCAGCCGATCCGCAACAGCTCGGGGCCGCGCTCGTGATCGACCTGCAGGGTCGTGTGCTCGACGCCGAAGCGCTCGGCGAGCAGCTGCTCGAGCTCCCGGCGGCGGGCGTGACAGTCGTCGCCGGGCGCGACGAGCACGTGGGCGGAGAGCGCCGGGAAGTCGGTCGTGAGCTCCCACACGTGGAGGTCGTGGACCTCGATGATCCCGGGGGCGCGGCAGAGCGCCTGGCCGATCGCCTCCGTGTCGAGGCCGGCGGGCGCGGCCTCCAGGAGCACGCGGGTGCTGGAGCGGGCGAGCCCGAACCCCGAGCGCAGCATCAGGCCGACCACGACCAGGGCGGCAAGCGCGTCGGCCCGCGCGAACCCGGCGGCCAGCACGAGCACACCGCTGACGACCGCTGCGACGGAGCCGTAGAGGTCGGTGAGGACGTGCGCGCGCGCACCCTCGACGTTGAGCGAGCGCCGCTCCGCCTTGGCCAGTCGCCAGGCGGCCGCGACGTTCACGAGCGCGCCCGTCACGCCGACCACGATCACGATCCCGCCCTCGACCTCGGGTGGGTCGAAGAGGCGACCGGCGGCCTCGATCCCCAGCAGCACCGCCAGGACGAGGAGCGCGGCGCCGTTGAGCTGGGCGGAGACGATCTCCGCCCGCTTCAGGCCGAACGTGTAGCCCGCCGACGCCGGCCGCTGGGCGAGATGCGCGGCCCCGAGCGCGAGCGCGATCGAGGCGGCGTCGGTGACCATGTGCGCGGCGTCGGAGAGCAGCGCGACCGAGCCGGAGATGATCCCGGCG
>JACDAP010000403.1 GCA_013695395.1 Solirubrobacterales bacterium | reverse complement strand
GGTCCAGCCCCTGCTCGTCAACGGACTGCGCAAGCTCGAGTACCGGGGCTACGACTCCGCCGGCATCTCGGTGCTCGCGGACGGAGCGCTCGAGGCGGTCCGCGCGGTCGGGAACCTCGACCAGCTCGAGGCCGCGCTCGCCACGGACTCAGACGGGCAGCGCATCGCCACGGCCACCCGGCCCGCCACCACCGGCATCGCCCACACCCGCTGGGCCACCCACGGGCGCGTCAACGAGATCAACGCGCATCCGCACTTCGACACGACCGGCTCGGTCCACGTGGTGGTCAACGGGATCGTCGAGAACTACCTCGCGCTCCGTGACCGGCTCCGGGAGGGCGGGGCGCGCTTCACGAGCGAGACCGACGCCGAGGTCATCGCGCACCTGATCGCCGAGCATCTCGAGGGCGGCGACCTGTTCTCCGCGGTGAGGGCCGCCTACGCGGAGCTCGAGGGGCACTACGCGTTCGTCGCGATGAGCCTGGCCGAGCCCGACGTCCTCGTCGCCGCGCGCAAGGAGTGCCCGCTGCTGGTCGGCTGCGGCGAGGGCGAGACGTTCCTGGCCTCCGCGGTGCCGGCGTTCCTGAAAGAGACCCGCCGCGTCCAGTACATCGAGAACGGCGAGATCGTCGTCGTGACCCCGGACGGGGCGAGCTTCTTCCTGCCCGACGGGACCGAGGTGGAGCGCGAGATCGTCGAGGTCGACTGGGACGAGGAGACCGCCGAGAAGGGCGGCTACGAGACGTTCATGCTGAAGGAGATCTGGGAGCAGCCCGACGCGATCGCCGAGACGATCGCCGACCGGACGGTCCGTGAGGACGGCGTCGACCTCGACGACGCCGAGGCGCTCGACGAGGAGGTGCTGCGGATGGCCTCCCGGGTGGTCGTGGTGGCCTGCGGCACGAGCTATCACGCGGGGCTCATCGGGGCCTACGCGCTTGAGCAGTGGGCGCGCATCCCCGTGCAGGTCGAGGTCGCCAGCGAGTACCGCTACAAGAACCCGATCCTCGGTCCCGGCGACCTGGTGGTCGGCATCACGCAGTCCGGGGAGACCGCCGACACCCTGGCCGCGATGCGGCTGGCCCGTGAGAAGGGGGCGACGGTTCTCGCGATCACGAACGTCATGGGCTCGCAGGCCACGCGCGACGCCGACGGCGTGCTCTACACGCGCGCCGGGCTCGAGGTCTCCGTCGCGGCGACCAAGACCTTCGTCTGCCAGGTCGCGGTCCTCTACCTGCTCGCGCTGCGGATGGCCGAGCTGAGAGCTGCGCTGGACACCGATGAGCTGACGCGCCTGGTCAGCGAGCTCAAGCACCTGCCCCGCTACGTCGACGACACCCTGCGGGCCTGCGGGGACGCGGTCGAGGCGGCGGCGGAGGCCTACTGGGAGGGTGAGTTCTTCCTCTACATCGGCCGCCACGCCGGGGTGCCCGTGGCGCTCGAGGGTGCGCTCAAGCTCAAGGAGATCTCCTACACCTACACCGACGCGTACGCGGCGGGCGAGATGAAGCACGGCCCGATCGCGCTGCTCGGGGAGAAGACCCCCGTGGTCGCCGTGGCCGTGGACTCGCCCGTGCTGGCCAAGCTCGTCTCCAACGTGCAGGAGGTCCGCGCCCGCGGCGCCCACGTGGTCGCGGTCGCCGCGGAGGGCAACATCGAGATCGGCGAGCACGCCGAGCACGTCATCCGGGTCCCGCGGGCCGACTGGATGCTGCAGCCGCTGCTGGCCGTGGTCCCGCTGCAGCTGCTGGCCTACCGGATCGCGCGGCGTCGCGGCCTGAACGTGGACCAGCCGCGGAACCTGGCCAAGACGGTCACGGTCGAGTAGGCGGTCGCGTGTCGCACCGGTGCGGGGCAGGGGCCTCAGACGGATGAACGTGGGTCTGGATCTGCTGGAGGTCGAGCGCATGGAGACCGCGCTCGCTCGCCGGCCGGGGCTCGGAAAGCGGCTCTTCACCTCCGGCGAGCGGGAATACGCGAGCGCCCGCGCACGGCCCGCGCAGCACCTGGCGGCCCGCTTCTGCGCCAAGGAGGCCGTCACCAAGGCGCTGGGGCTCGACGTCTTCGCCCCACGCTCGATCGAGGTCGAGGGTGGGGGCACCAGCGAGGTCGGCGTGCGCCTGCACGGCGAGGTCGCCGAGCGGGCGACGGCGCTCGGCGTGGAGGTGGCGGTCTCCCTGACGCACACGCGGACGATGGCCGGCGCGGTGGCGGTGCTCACCCGGGTGGACGACGGCTCACGGGTCGATCTGGCCGAGCGGGCGCGATGAGCGACTTCTTCACTGAGCTCGCCCCGCTGCCCGACGCGCCCACGATGCGCGCGGCGGACGAGGCGGCCATCGCGGCAGGAGCCGGCGGCGGGCAGCTGATGGCCCGCGCGGCCGACGGTCTCGCCGACGTGGTCGCCCGCGAGCTGCCCGACGGGTTACTCGTCGTGCTCTGCGGCAAGGGGAACAACGGTGGGGACGGCTACGCGGCAGCGCAGCGGCTACGCGCCGCGGGCCGCGAGCTCCGGGTCGTGGCGCTCGCCCCCGTCGACGAGCTGACCGGCGAGGCACGTGGCGC
>JACDAP010000319.1 GCA_013695395.1 Solirubrobacterales bacterium | reverse complement strand
GAGCAGTGGGAGCAGCGGTCGGAGCAGTCGCATGTCCCTTCAACGCAGCCGACGCCCGAAAGTCACGTTCCCCGGTACCGTTCGACACCATGTCAGCTCCGCTCCGCTCCCCTCGCATCGCGATCGTCGGCGCCGGCATGTCCGGCATCGGCATGGCCTGCAAGCTGAAGCTCGCCGGCATCGAGGACTTCGAGCTCTTCGAGCAGTGGAGCGACTTCGGCGGCACCTGGCACGCGAACACGTACCCGGGCCTCAGCTGCGACGTCGCCTCTCGCTACTACCAGTACACGTTCGCGCCGAACCCGGACTGGACCCACGTCTACTCCTCCGGCCATGAGATCAACGCGTACCTGCACCGCGTCGCCGACGACTTCGGGCTGCGGGCGAAGACCTCGTTCAAGACGCCGGTGGACGAGGCGACCTGGACCGGGAGTGAGTGGGTGCTCCGGACGAAGACCGGGCGCGAGGGTCGCTACGACTTCGTGATCACCGCCGCGGGCGGGCTCGTGCGCACCCGCAAGCCCGCGATCGACGGGCTCGAGGACTTCGCGGGCGCCTGCTTCCACTCGGCCGAGTGGGATCTCTCGGTGCCGCTGGACGGCCGCCGCATCGGCGTCATCGGAACCGGTTCGACCGGCATGCAGATCACACGGGCGCTCGCCCCGCGGGCCGGCTACTTCGAGCTCTACCAGCGCACCCCGCAGTGGATCTTCCCGCTGCCGAACTTCCGCTACGGCCCGTGGACGAAGGCGTTCTACCGGCGCTTCCCCCAGCTCCAGCAGCGTGCCTACGACACCTGGGCGGCGTTCTTCGAGGGGACCTTCGGGCGTGGCACCGTGCAGCCCGGCTTCTGGCGCAAGCTCATCCAGGCGGGCTGCCGCTCGCACCTGCGCCTGGCGGTCCGCGACCGGAAGCAGCGCGCGCGCTTCACCCCTGACGACGAGCCGATGTGCAAGCGGATGGTGATGGGGACGGGCTTCTACAAGCTCTTCGAGCAGCCCAGCGTCGAGCTCGTCGACACGGGGATCGAGCGGGTCGAGGCCGGAGGGATCAGGACCACAGACGGTGCCCTGCACGAGCTCGACGTCATCGTGCTCGCCACGGGCTTCGACGCGCACGCCTTCGTCCGGCCGATGGAGCTCACCGGCCACGAAGGGGTGAAGCTCTCGGAGGCCTGGGCGGACGAGCCGTTCGGCTACCGGACGGTCGCGCTGCCGGAGTTCCCGAACGTGATGATGCTGATCGGGCCGCACTCCCCGTTCGGCAACCAGTCCCTCTTCTCGATCTCCGAGACCCAGCAGGACTTCGCGATGGGGATCATCGAGCGCTGGCGATGCGGTGAGGTGGACGCCATGTGGCCGACCCGTGAGGCGACCGAGCGCTTCAACGAGGAGGTCCGCGCCGCGGTGCCGAACACGGTCTGGGCGACGGGCTGTGACTCGTGGTACCTCGGCAAGGACGGGCTCCCCCAGGCGTGGCCGTGGGTGCCGAGCCGGCATCGTGAGCTGCTGGCCGAGCTCGATCCCACCGACTGGAAGATCCAACGCGCCGAGGAGCCGGTCGCCGCGGCCTGACGGGCCTACTCTGGGGCCATGCCGCAGATCACCTCGCAGACGCTCCCGACCGGCCTCCCGCTCCACCGCATCGCCCTCCCCGGGACGCGGGCGACGACGATCCTCGTCGCCTTCGAGGCCGGTGCGCGCACCGAGCACCCGGAGGAGAACGGCATGGCGCACTTCCTCGAGCACCTGGTGTTCAAGGGCGGCGAGAAGTACGACGACTACAAGAAGGTCAACGAGACCGCCGAGCGGATGGGCGGGGCGCTCAACGCGTTCACCTCGCACGACCTGGTCGCCTTCCACATCACGGTCCGCGCCGAGGCGACGATGGAGGCGCTCGACCTGCTCACCGACTTCGTCGGCCGGCCGAAGCTCGACGCCGAGGAGCTCGACCGGGAGCGCGGCGTCGTGATCCAGGAGATCGCGCGGTACGCCGACCAGCCGAGCGCCGTCGCCGAGAACCTGATCGACCGCGCGGCCTTCGGCGAGCACCCGCTCGGGCGCCCCGTGCTCGGCCCGAAGGAGCACCTCGAAACCTTCACCCGCGAGGCGATCGTCGCCTTCCGCGAGCGGCGCTGGGCCGGCTCGCGCGGCGCCGCCTTCGTGGTCGGCAACGTCGACCACCTGCCCGCGCCGTCCGGCAACGGGGCGCTCGCGGAGCTCTTCGGCCGCTTCCCCACCCTGGACGCCCCCGGCC
>JACDAP010000288.1 GCA_013695395.1 Solirubrobacterales bacterium | reverse complement strand
GCGCCAGGACGAGGGCCGGCCGACCGCCCACCCTCTCTGGGTCTCCAGCCCGCAGACCGTGGACAGTTCGTTCCGAGCGGCGGGGCTCAGCGGGCGGCGCGCACCGCGAGGGCGCGCAGCAGCGCGGCGATCGCGAACCCGATGGCGAGGTACACGGCCGCCGCGATGCCCCAGTTGATCGCGATCTGAAGGTGCTCCTTGCCGTTCTCCAGGTCGACGATGCTCCGGAACGGGTCGGTGAAGAAGCGGGCGACCTCGAGCACGGCGTCCACGATCGTGTTGTCCTCGTTGGCGTCTACGACGACGAGGAGCACCCCGACCGCGATCACCCCCGCCACGAGACCGGCGATGCCACGGACGATGTTCGCGAGGAGCAGCATGACGGGCTCATACCCGTCGCGCGTTGCCATCACTCGCTCGACACCGTGTGTGACATACTGACATGCGATGTCACAGCGTCACGTGACCACGACCGAGGACGACCCCCTGCTCGACGCGGCCTACGACTCCGTGATGGCCGTCGGCGTCCGGCGCACGACGCTCACCGACGTCGCGCGACGCGCCGGGGTCTCGCGGATGACCGTCTATCGCCGCTTCGGCGACGTCGCAGCGCTCATCCAGGCGCTGATGACCCGCGAGTTCTCGACCGTGCTGACCGACGCGGTGGCCGCGCATCGCGCGCTCCCCACCGTGCGGGAGCGACTCACCCGCGGCGCCGCGGACGGTGTGGTCGCGCTGAGCGGACACCCGCTCTTCCTGCGGCTGCTCGACGTCGACCCCGAGCTCTTCCTCCCCTACCTCGTCCAGCGCCACGGCGCCTTCCAGCACCTCGTGCTCGACGCCTTCGCAGCGCTGCTCGAGGAGGGCATGGACGAGGGATCGATCCGCCGCACCGACCCGCGCGGGCTCGCCGTGGCGCTCGAGCTCTGCCTCCGTGGCTGGGTGATCGCCGCCCGCGCCGACGATCCCGACGGCCTGCGCGAGCGCGCCACGACCGAGCTTCACCCCCTCCTCGAAGGAGCCCTCAGGTGACCACCGCGCTGAACGCCGCCCGCCGCACCCGCGAGCTCGACCGCCTGGCCGCCGGTCACGAGGTCGACGTGCTCGTCGTCGGGGGCGGGATCACCGGCGTCGGCGTGGCCCTCGACGCGGTCACCCGCGGCCTCAGCGTCGCGCTGATCGACCGTGGCGACCTTGCGAGCGGCACGAGCCGCTGGAGCTCCAAGCTCGCCCACGGCGGGCTGCGCTACCTGACCAAGGGGGACGTCGGAGTGGCCTGGGAGTCAGCGACGGAGCGCGCGATCCTCGCCGACCGGACCGCCCCACACCTTGTCCGGGCACTGCCCATGCTGCTGCCGCTGCTCCCGGAGACCGGCGCGACGGCCTCGCGCCTGTTCGCCAGCGGCCTGCGCATGGGCGACGTGATGCGCCGCGCCTCCGGCACGCGTCCGACTCGCCTGCCGCGCACCCGCCGCATCCCGGCCGCCGAGGCCCAGCGCTGGTTCCCCGCGCTCGAGTCCGAGGGGCTCCGGGGCGCGCTGCTCAGCTGGGACGGCCAGCTCGAGGACGACGCCCGCCTCGTCGTCACGCTCGCCCGCACCGCGGCCGGGCACGGCGCGATGATCCTCCCCCACGTCCGTGCTGAGCGCCTGCACGAGCAGGGCGCGGAGGTCGTCGACGTGCTCGGCGGCGACGGCTTCACGCTCCGCGCCCGGCACGTCGTCAACGCCACCGGCGTCTGGGCGGGGACCCTCGCGGAAGGCGTGGAGCTGCGCCCCTCGAAGGGCTCGCACCTCCTGATCGGCGCGCACCGCCTCGGCGACCCCGCTGCCGCGATGCACGTCCCGGTGCCCGGCCACTTCGGCCGCTTCGTCTTCGCGCTCCCCCGCCCCGACGGCCTCGTCCTGGTGGGGCTCACCGACGAGCCGCTGCCGCCCGGCGAGCTGCCGGACGTCCCGCAGGTCAGCGCGGGCGAGGAGCGCTTCCTGCTCGAGACCCTGAACCGGGCGCTCGCCACCGACCTCGTGCCCGAGGACATCGTGGGCCGCTTCGCGGGGCTGCGGCCACTGCTCGACGCCGGCGAGGGAGAGACCTCCGACGTCTCCCGCCGGCATGCCGTGCTCGGCGACCCGATGCGCGGTGTGCTCACGGTGGTCGGGGGGAAGCTCACGACCTACCGCCGGATGGCCCAGGACGTCGTCGACATGATCGCCCGCCGTCCCGGGGTGGCCGCGACACCGTGCCGCACCACGGACCTCGCGGCCGTCGGTGCGCGACCGGAGCGCACTCCCGGGCTTCCCACGCGCCTGACCCGCCGGTTCGGGAGCGAGGCGGCTTTCGTCGCCGCCCTGGCCGACGAGCGGCCCGAGCTGCTCCAGCCCGTCGCGCCGGGCGTCCCCGTCCTGGGGGTCGAGCTGCGCTGGGCCGTCGAGCAGGAGGGCGCGCTGACCGTCTCCGACGTGCTCGACGGGCGCACGCGGCTCGGCCTCGTCCCCGCCTGGCGCGAGGCGGCGCTGCCCGCGCTCGCGTGGATCGTGCCCGAGCTCGAGCTCGAACACGGCGGGGTACGTGCATGAGCCGTCAGCGCTGGTGGGGCTGGGGCACCGACGGTCACGACGGCCCGCTCCCCGAGGCGGGCGAGGCACTGCTCGCCGAGGAGCTCGGCCTCGGGACCGAGCGCACCGTGCTGCCCGCCCTCGAGGAGCTCGAGCTGCCGCCGAGCACGCTCACGGACGGCGCCCGCGCGAAGCTCGAGGAGATCGTGGGCGCCGGATGGGTCCGCGACGACCACGAGGCCCGGGTGCTCCACAGCGCCGGCCGCTCCTACCCGGATCTGCTCGCGCTGCGCTCCGGGGAGCTCTCCCACGCCCCGGACGCCATCGTCTCGCCCGCCGACCACGCCGAGGTCCTCGCCGTGCTGGGCGCGTGCGCCGACCTCGATCTCGCGGTGATCCCCTTCGGCGGGGGGACGAGCGTCGTCGGCGGCGTGGCCCCGCTCGCCGGGGAGCACGGCGGCGCGATCTGCCTGGACCTTGCCCGGCTCACCGGGTTGCTCGAGCTCGACCGGCGCTCGGGTCTCGCCCGCTTCGGGGCCGGAACCTTCGGCCCGGACGCGGAGTCCGAGCTCGCCGCTCACGGTCTCACGCTCGGCCACCATCCGCAGTCCTTCGAGTTCTCCACGGTCGGCGGCTGGGTCGCCACCCGCTCGGCCGGCCAGGGCTCGACCGGGTACGGCCGGATCGACGAGCTCGTCCAGGGTGTTCGGATGGCCGCTCCCGGCGGAGAGGTCACCACGGGGAGCGGACCCGCGAGCGCCGCCGGCCCCGACCTGCGCGAGCTGCTGGTCGGCTCGGAGGGCACGCTCGGGGTCCTCACGGAGGCCACCCTGCGGGTCCGTCCCGCGCCCGGGGCGACCCGGTACGAGGCCCTCGCGCTGCCGGGCTTCGCGGCGGCCGTCGAGGCACTCAGGGGGCTCGCCCAGGCCGGCGCCGCTGCGACCGTCACGCGGCTCTCCGACGAGGAGGAGACGCGCGTGAACTTGGCGATGAGCGGCTCCCCGCGGGCCGCCGCCGCGCTACGCGCCTACCTGCGGGCGCGCGGGCTCTCGCAGCCGTGCCTGCTCATTCTGGGCTGGGAGGGCGCCACCGACGCGGCCCTGCGCGCCCGCCGCGAGGCGGGCCACCGCGTCCTGCGCGATCACGCCGCGATCTCGCTCGGCGAGAAGCCCGGCGAGGCGTGGGCGCACAGCCGCTTCCACGGCCCGTACCTGCGTGACGAGCTGATGAGCCGCCGGATGCTCGTGGACACCCTCGAGACGGCCGCGACGTGGACCGACCTGCTCGCCACCTACCGGGCGGTCGGCGCGGCCCTGCGCTCGAGCCTCGCGAGCCGCGGCACGCCGGCGCTCGTCGGCTGCCACGTCTCCCATCTCTATCCCACCGGAGCCTCGCTCTACTTCACCTTCCTGGCCCGCCAGGAGGAGGGCGCCGAACTCGAGCAGTGGCAGGCCACCAAGCGGGCGGCCGGGGACGCGCTCGCCGCCGCCGGCGCGACGATCACCCACCACCACGCGGTCGGCTCCGACCACGCCCCGTGGCTGCCGGGCGAGATCGGCGAGCTCGGCGTCGACCTGCTCCGCGCGGCCAAGCGGACGCTCGACCCGACCGGGATCATGAACCCGGGCAAGCTGATCGACGCGGCGCCACTCCCGAGCTAGCTCGCCGGCCGCCGCACACCTCACGCCTCGCGACGGGCGCCTGCGGTCGGGTGGGCCGCCGCGCAGCACCGGCGCGGGCGCTCAAGCGAGCAGCTCGCCGATGAGCTCCACCGCCGCGGTGAGTTCGTGCGGTGTGTGGTTGGCGTATCCGAGCACGAGCCCGGGAAACGGCGGGGCGCCGGCGCAGTGGCGGGCCAGCCCGTAGAAGCGCACCCCATGCTGCTCGGCGACGGCCACGAGCGTTGCCTCATCGCTCCCGGCCGGCAGCTCGACGAGGACGTGCAGGCCGGCGGCGACTCCGTGCACCCGAGCCGCAGGGACCGCTGTCGCGAGCGCCGCGAGCACCGCATCGCGGCGGGCGCGGTAGTGGGGCCGCAGGCTGCGCACGTGGCGATCGAGACCGCCGCAGGACATCAGGCGGGCGAGCGCGAGCTGCTCGAGGAGTGGTGAGCCGAGGTCCTGGAGCCCCCGACCGGCGGCGAGCGCACCGACCTGATCCGGCGGGGCCAGGACCCACCCGAGCCGGAGCGCCGGCGCGAGCGTCTTGGAGACCGTGCCGACGAGGGCGACGACGTCCGGCGCAAGACCCTGGAGGGTGCCCACCGGCTCGGCGTCGTAGCGGAACTCCGCGTCGTAGTCGTCCTCGATCACCAGGGCGTGCCGTTCGCGCGCCCAGTGCACGAGCGCGGACCTGCGCCCGGGCGCGAGCACTCCGCCGAGCGGCAGGCCGTGCGCCGGGGTGACGATCACCGCGTCCGCCCGCGTGGCGGCGAGGGCCTCGACGTCGATGCCGTCCGCGTCCGCGCGGACCGGGACGGGCTCGAGC
>JACDAP010000282.1 GCA_013695395.1 Solirubrobacterales bacterium | reverse complement strand
ACCTCCAGCTCGAGGCCGACCCCGGCGTCGACCGGGTCGTCCCGATCACGAAGCCCTACAAGCTCGCCTCGAACCAGTTCTCACACGGCGAGCGATCGGTCTTCGAGATCGGTGGGCGGAAGGTCGGCGGCGAGCACTTCGCCCTGATCGCCGGGCCCTGCACCGTCGAGTCCCGCGACCAGATCCTGCTGGCCGCCGATCAGGTGCTCGAGGGCGGCGCGTCGATGCTCCGCGGCGGCGCCTACAAGCCGCGGACGAGCCCCTACGCGTTCCACGGCCTCGGTGTGGAGGGTCTGAAGCTCCTGCAGGAGGCCAAGGACCGCACCGGCCTGCCGATCGTCACCGAGTGCATGGACGCCCGCGACATCGAGGCCGTCGCCGAGGTCGCGGACATGATCCAGCTCGGCGCGCGGAACATGCAGAACTACACGCTGCTCACCGAGATCGGCCGCTCCGGGGTGCCGGTGATGATTAAGCGCGGGCTCTCCGCGACGCTCGAGGAGCTCCTGATGGCCGCCGAGTACGTGCTCAAGGAGGGCAACGAGAAGGTGCTGCTCTGCGAGCGCGGCATCCGCACCTTCGAGACGGCCTACCGCTTCACGCTCGACCTGACCGCGGTGCCGGTGCTCAAGGAGATGAGCCACCTGCCGGTGATCGTCGACCCCTCGCACGCCGCGGGCCGCCGCGACCTCGTCGAGCCGCTCTCGCTGGCCGCCGCGGCGGTCGGGGCCGACGGGATCGTCGTCGAGGTCCACCCCGAGCCCGAGGTCGCCGTCTGCGACGGCCCGCAGCAGCTGCGCGGCGAGGACTTCGCCGCCTACGCCCGGAAGATCGAGCAGGCTACGGCGCTCGCGGGCAAGGCGGTCAGCGTCGCTGCCTGAGGCGTCGTCTGCGGGAAGTAGGTTCCCCTCGTGCGGATCGCGGTGCTCGGCGTGGGGCTCATCGGTGGATCGGTCGCTCTGGCGGCCCGTGAGCGGCTGGGTGCCGAGGTCCTCGGCTGGGATCCCGACCCGAAGGCGCTGACCGCCGCGACCGGATGCGGAGCGATCGACCGGCCGATGACCAGTCCGCGGGAGGCCGGGGACTGTGAGTTGCTGCTCGTCGCCGGCCCGGTCGCGACGCTGGCGACAGGGGTGCAGGAGGCGCTCGCCGTCGCGGGGCCCGGCGCGGTCGTCACCGACGTCGGCTCCACGAAGGCCGCCCTGGTCGAGGCGACGACCGATCCCCGCTTCATCGGCGGGCACCCCGTCGCGGGGGCGGAGACCTCCGGCGTGGCCCACGCTCGGGCCGATCTCTTCGCCGGGGCCACCTGGTACCTGACGCCCCGGCCCGACACCGACGGGGAGCTCTACGAGCGGCTCCACCGGTTCGTCGCGGGCCTGGGCGCGGTCCCGACGGCGATCGAGCACCACGAGCACGACCGCGTGCTGGCCGCCGTGTCCCACCTGCCGCACGTCCTGGCCAACGTGCTGGTGGCCCAGGCCCACGCCGCCCTCGGCGGAGAGGCGATGCCCGCGACCGGTGGCTCCTTCCGCGACGCGACCCGCGTGGCGGGGGCCAACCCCGGTCTGTGGGCCCAGATCTACGCCGAGAACGCGGCGGCGCTCGGAACGCAGCTCGACCAGGTGATCGCGACGCTCGAGGACGTCCGCGGCCGGCTCGGTGAGCTCGAGGCGTGGCAGGGACGAGCGGCGCAGCAGCGCCGCGCGCTCCTGGAGGCCGAGACGCAAGGCGGTCCGCTCGCCGAGCTGCGCGTGTTCGTACCCAACCGGCCGGGCATCGTGGCCGATCTGGCCCTTGCGCTCGGCCGCGCGGGCATCAACATCTTCGACATGTCGCTCGCGCCGACGCAGGACAACCGCCACGGCACCGTCGTGCTGTGGGTCGCCGCCGGCGAGGCGGCCCGGGCCGGGGCGCTCGTGGCCGAGAAGGGGCTGAGCGTCACGTGAGCGCCTTCGTCGCCCCGGCGGAGCGGCTGCGCGGCACCGTCCAGCCGCCGCCGGACAAGTCGATCAGCCATCGCGCCGCGCTGCTCGGAACGATCTCCGTGGAGCCCGTGACGATCCGCCGGTACCTGGACGCATCGGACACGGCCTCCACCCTGGCCGCGATGCGTCAGCTCGGCGCGCTGGTCGAGGAGCATCCCGACTACGTCGTGGTCCGCGGCACCGGGCTGCGCGAGGCCGCGCCCGTCGACGTGCCGGTCGATCTCGGCGAGGCCGGCACGCTCCTGCGGATCCTCCCCGGCTGGCTCGCCGCCCAGGAGGGGCGCGCCTACGTCCTGGACGGGGGCCCCGGCCTACGGCAGCGTGCGGTCGACCGGATCCTCGCCCCGCTCCGCGCCATGGGCGCCGAGATCGAGCTCGGGGACGGCGGGCGGGCGCCGCTGACGGTGCGCGGGCACCGGCTGCACGCCGCCGAGCACCACCTGGAGGCCGCCTCCGCGCAGGTCAAGGGCTGCCTGCTGATGGCGGGGCTGTGCGCCGGCGGGACGACGGTCATCCACGAGCCGGTGGCCACGCGCGACCACACCGAGCGGCTGCTGCGCACCGCCGGGGTGCGGGTCGAGCGGACCGGGTCCACGGTGCGCGTCACGAACCAGGACGAGCTCGTCCTCGACCCGATATCGGTGCCCGGCGACCCGAGCGCCGCGGCCTACGCCGTGGCGGCGGGGCTGCTCGTGCGCGGCTCCCGATTGTGCGTCACCGACACCTCGGTGAACTGGACGCGGACCACCTTCCTGCGCATCGCGGAGCGGATGGGCGCGATCGTCCTCGCCGATCTGGAGGAGCCCAGCGACGTCGTGATCGCGGCCGAGCCGGTCTCCGACCTCGACGTGACGGCCGGTCCGCTCCTGGCCACCGAGATCAGGCCCGAGGAGGTCGCTCCCGCGATCGACGAGCTGCCGCTGCTCGCGCTGCTCGGGTGCTTCGCGGAGGGAACGACGGTGCTGCGGGGAGCCGAGGCGCTCCGCCGCCGCCCGGGCGACCGCATCGAACGGGTGGTCGACGGGCTGCGCGGGCTCGGGGCGACGATCGAGGCGACCGCGGACGGTTTCGCGGTGACCGGCACCGACGGGCTGCGCGGCGGGCGCCTCGACGCCCAGGGCGACCCGCGGCTGGCGATGCTCGGCGCGGTCGCCGGGATGGCCTCACGGGAGGGCGTCGAGGTCGTGGGCATGGACGAGGGCGCCACGCGCTACCCGCGGTTTCTCGAGCACCTGCTCACGCTCGGCTGAATCGCCCTCCGTGAGGGCCGTCGTGCGCCCGCAGCGCGGGACGGGCGAGTACGTGCCGAGTCTCACCCGTCGCCGAGCCGTGACCGTCATCCCGGCCCACAGCAGCGCGACGTCGCGGTGCTAGGGCGGGGTCAGCAGGGCGGAGCGGGGCACGGACCGCCATCATGGCTGGCGATGCCCTTCACCACGCAGAACATCTGCGCAAGCCGCGGCCGCTGATGCTCGTCGCGATCGACGGCCCCGCCGGGGCCGGCAAGTCCACCGTCGCCCGTGCGACCGCTGAGGCGCTCGGCTTCACCTACCTCGACACGGGGGCGATGTACCGCGCCGCCGCGCTCGCCCGGGCCGCCCGGCCCGACGTCGACCTGCGCCGCGTCGAGATCGCCTTCGACGAGCAGGCCGTGCTGCTCGACGGCAAGGACGTCTCGGCCGCGATCCGCACCCCGCAGGCCTCCCAGGCCGCGTCGCGGCTGGCCGTGGACCCAGCCGTGCGCGAGGTGCTCGTGGCCAAGCAGCGGGCGCTCGTGGGGGAGGGTGACTGGGTGGCCGAAGGGCGTGACATCGGCACCGTCGTGGCTCCCGAGGCCGAGGTGAAGGTCTGGCTGACGGCCGCACCGGAGGAACGCGCGCGCCGCCGGGAGATCCCGGTGGCCGAGCTCGTGGAGCGCGACGAGCGCGACGCGAGCCGCGCCGCCTCGCCGATGCGAGCCGCCCAGGACGCCGTCGAGGTCGACACCACCGGCGTGAGCATCGAGACCGTCGTGGCCCGCATCGTGGCGTTGGTTCCCCGATGAAGGTCGCGGTCGTCGGATACCCGAACGTCGGGAAGAGCTCCCTGGTCAACCGGCTCACGCAGCGGCGCGAGGCCGTCGTGCACGAGCGCGCGGGGATCACGCGCGATCGCAAGGAGATCCCCTGCGAGTGGAACGGGCGCCGCTTCACGCTGATCGACACGGGCGGCATGGACTTCCTCGACGCCGATCCGATCTCCGGCTCGATCCGCGAGCAGGCCCAGGCCGCCATCAACGACGCGCAGGTCGCACTGCTCGTCGTCGACGCGAAGGCGGGGCTGCGGCCGGGCGACGAGGAGATGGCCGAGCTGCTGCGCCGCTCCGGGCTGCCGGTGATCATCGCCGCCAACAAGATCGACGTCGTGGGGGACACGGCGCTCGCCTACGAGTTCTTCGCGCTCGGCCTCGGTGACCCGATTCCGGTCTCCGCCGGGCAGGGGCTCGGCACCGGCGATCTGCTCGACGCCCTGGTCGAGCTGCTGCCGGAGGACGACGACGAGCCCGACGACGGGCTCATCCGCCTGGCGGTGATCGGGCGCCCGAACGTCGGCAAGTCCACGCTCGTCAACCAGTGGATGGGCTCGGACCGGGTCATCGTCTCCGACGTGGCGGGCACCACCCGCGACGCGATCGACCTGCCCCTGGAGGTCGACGGCCGTAAGCTCATCATCGTCGACACCGCGGGCATGCGCCGCCAGGCGTTGGTCCAGGAATCCGTCGAGTACTACACGGTGCTGCGGACCCAGCGGGCGGTCGAGCGGGCCGACGTGGCGATCGTGGTCTGCGACGCCGCCGACGGGGTCACCTCGCAGGACATGCGGATGGCCGAGCTCGCCATGCAGGAGCACTGCGCGACCGCGCTCGTGCTCAACAAGTGGGACGAGAGCCCACTCTCCGAAGAGGACCTTGCGTACCACCGGTCGCACGTCCAGAGCAAGCTGCGCCTGCGCCCGAAGGTGCTCACGGCCAGCGCGAAGACCGGGCGCCAGGTCACCCGGATCCTCGAGGAGGCGATCATCCTCGGCGATCGGATGAGCGGCCGGATCCCCACCCCGCAGCTGAACAAGTTCCTCTCCGAGGTCACCCAGGCCCGCCAGCCGCCGGCCAAGCAGGGCCACCGGCTCAAGCTGCTCTACATGGCGCAGATCGGGGAGCGTCCGCCGCGCTTCGCGATCCAGGTGAACTCGCGCAATCGGGTCACCCGGGAGTACGCGTACTTCGTCGAGAATCGCCTCCGCGCCCGATACGGGATGGACGGTGTCCCGCTGATCATCGACTTCAACGAGCGGGGTAGCGGCCGCCGCGAGTTGGCGCGAAAGTGAGCCTGCGGGGGCGGCCTCACTAGTCTGTCCGCCCAATGACTCCCCTCAACGACAATGAATACCTGTTCACCTCCGAGTCCGTGACCGAGGGTCACCCGGACAAGGTGGCCGACCAGATCTCCGACACGATCCTCGACGCGATCCTCACGGACGATCCCTACGGGCGGGTGGCCTGCGAGACGCTGGTCAACACCGGCCTGGTCGTCGTCTCCGGGGAGATCACGACCACGACCTACGTCGACATCCCGGACCTGGTCCGCGCGAAGGTCAACGAGATCGGCTACGACCGGGGCGAGCTCGGCTTCTCCGGCGACGCGGTGGCCGTCATGGTCGCGATCGACAAGCAGTCGCCGGACATCGGCGAGGGCGTGACGACCTCTCAGGAGGTCCGCGACATGTCCGACGAGGACAAGATCAACCTCGCCGGGGCGGGCGACCAGGGGATGATGTTCGGGTACGCCTCGAACGAGACCCCGGAGCTCATGCCGCTGCCGATCTCGCTTGCACACCGCCTGGCCGAGCGCCTCACGGCGGTCCGCAAGGACGGCACGCTGGACTACCTGCGCCCGGACGGCAAGACCCAGGTCACCGTCCGCTACGTCGACGGCAAGCCCGTCGAGGTCGTGAAGCTCCTGATCTCCACCCAGCACTCCGCGGACGTCGAGCGCGACCAGATCCGTAAGGATCTCTGGAAGCACGTCGTCTCGGAGATCATCCCGGCCGAGCTCTACGACGAGGCCAAGCTCAACACGGCCGAGAACTACTACGTCAACCCGACCGGCGTGTTCATCATCGGCGGCCCGGTCGGCGACGCGGGCCTGACCGGTCGCAAGATCATCGTCGACACCTACGGCGGCATGGCCCGCCACGGTGGCGGCGCCTTCTCCGGCAAGGACCCGTCGAAGGTCGACCGCTCCGCCGCCTACGCGGCCCGCTGGGTCGCCAAGAACCTCGTCGCCGCCGGCATCGCCGAGCGAGCCGAGGTCCAGGTCGCCTACGCCATCGGCGTCGCGCACCCGGTCTCGGTCATGGTCGAGACCTTCGGCACCGAGAAGATCGCCAAGTCCCGGATCGCCGAGCTCGTCGCCGAGCACTTCGACCTGCGCCCGGGCGCGTTCCGCGAGGAGCTCCAGCTCCACCGCCCGATCTACGCGAAGACCGCCGCGTACGGCCACTTCGGCCGTGAGCTGCCGGAGTTCCTCTGGGAGTCCACGAACAAGGCCGCGGCGCTCAAGGCGGCCGCCGGCCTGTAGTTCAGCCGCCCTCCGCGCGAACTGCCCAGTCTTCTCCCGACTAGGACCGGGAAAGACCGGGCGGTTCGCCTAGGAGCCCGTCGAAAGATCAACAGCCTCAGGGGGTGCGCTGCGCCTCGTCGACCGCGCGCACGACCTCGCCCGGGTCGGCCACGCCGTGGAACGCGAAGTCCTCGTCGCTCTCCCCGGCGGCGGTGTCGAAGTCGACGGTGCCGATGCCGAGCATCCGCTGGAAGAAGCTCTGCCGGGTCGAGACGTCCTGGATCCGGTCCAGGCGCGTCTGCTGCTCGTACTTGGAGAGGAGTCCCTCGCGGATGTAGAGCCGCTGGCTCGTGATCACGTAGCGGACGCGACGGCGGGCGATCGCGCCGATGAGGACGGTCAGGAAGGCGAGCGTGAGCGCGACCAGGACGCCGACCGCCGGGGAGACGAGGAACCAGAGGATCGCGCCGACCGCGAGGGCCAGGCCGTCACCCTTGGCGTAAAGCTCGAGCGTGGCCCGGGGGGACGGGTGCCCGTCGAAGATCATCGTCTCATCGTCGCGCAGCTCCATGGTCGTGCCGAGACTATCGTGGGCCCTCGTGTCGGGCGTGGCGAAAGTGGAGCCGATCACCACCGCCCGCGTGCTTCGCGGGCCATTCGACTACCTGGCCCCGGACGGCGCCGTGGTCGGCACCCGGCTGATCGTCCCGTTCGGGCGTCGGGACGTCCCGGGCGTCGTCACGGGCCTTGCCCCGGATTCCGAGTTCGCCCTGCTCGCGCCGCGCCGGGTGCTCGACCCGCCGCTGCCCGCTGAGCTGGTGGAGCTGGCGTTCTGGCTGGCCGACGAGTACTGCTCGACCCCGGCCCGGGCGCTTGCGCTGCTCGCTCCGCACCCGCGGATGCGCTCGAAGACCGCGCTCTACGCCGTGCTCGCCGGGGAGGCTTCGGGTGCGCCCGCCGCCCCCGGTCCCCCGCCGCGGCTGACGGAGGCCCAGCGGGCGCTGCTCGCGAGCCTCCCCCGCTTCTGCGGGCCCGACACCGCGGCCCTCCGG
>JACDAP010000275.1 GCA_013695395.1 Solirubrobacterales bacterium | reverse complement strand
ACCTCCAGCCGGTCCTCGACCCGGACAGCGACTCGGAGACGCGGATCGGCGGCGGCTGGTTCGGCGGGCTGGGCTACGCCCTGGCCGGGCTGGCCGAGCCGACGGTTCCCGGCCCGCCGCGCCATCTTCTCCTGCCGAGGGCGCCCCTGGGCTTCCACGACTGGGTCGGGCTCTGCGACGCAGATGGCGCCTGGTGGTTCGAGTCGCTCGAGACCCCGGAACGTGCGTCGGAGCTCGCCCGCCGGCGTGAGCAGCTCGCGGCGACGCTCGCCGCCGGCCCCCGCCCGGGCCCGGTCCGCTTCGGTCCCGCGACCTCCCGCGGCGCCGGCGAGGTCGCTCACGCGAGCGCGATCGAGTCCTGCCGCGAGCGGATTCGCGGCGGCGAGCTCTTCCAGGCGAACCTCTGCCAGCACCTCGACCTGCGCCTTGACGCCGGGCGCCCGGCCGATCTGGCCGCGACCGTCGCAGATCGGCTCGCCCCGGCCTACGGCGCCTATCTCCACGGGGGCTGGGGCTCGGCCGTGAGCGCCTCACCGGAGCTGTTCCTGCGCCGGGTCGGTCGCTGGGTCCGGACCGAGCCCGTCAAGGGCACGGCGCCACGCGGCGGGGACGGGGCGCTAGCGGCCTCGGAGAAGGACCGAGCGGAGAACGTGATGATCGTCGACCTGATGCGCAACGACCTCGGCCGGGTGTGTGAGACCGGCTCGATCACGGTGGGTGCGCTCGCCGCTCCCCGCCCCGGCGCGGGCGTCGTCCATCTCGTATCTGATATCAGTGGGACGCTGCGGGAGCACGTCGGGGACGCGGACCTGCTCCGGGCGAGCTTCCCGCCTGGTTCGGTGACCGGCGCGCCGAAGGTGCAGGCGATGCGGATGATCGCGGAGCTCGAAGGCTCAGCGCGCGAGCTCTACACGGGCGCGATCGGGTACGCGAGCCCCGTCGCCGGGCTGGAGCTCAGCGTCGCCATCCGGACCTTCGAGCTGCGCGGAGAGCGGATGCAGCTCGGCGTCGGGGGCGGGATCACCGCCGCATCCGATGCACAGGACGAGCTCGAGGAGTGCCGGGTCAAGGCGCGGCCGCTGCTCGCGCTCGGTGGGAGCCGCTTTCCCGCGCCGGCCTCTGCGGGTCGGGGTCTCCCGACGGCACACGGCCTGACCATGGCGCTCGGCGACGGCCGTCGGCGGCCCGACCCACGGCGCGGCGTCTTCGAGACCATCCGCGTCACCGACGGCGTGCCGCTGAGGCTCGAGGCACACCTCGAACGGCTGGCCCACGGCGCGCGGTTGGTGCCGGTCGCGGTCCCTGTCGATATTCGATCAAGAATCAAGGCACGAGCGCGCACACTCGAAGACGGTCGCCTGCGCGTGGAGGTCAATCACGACGGCGTGACGGTCACGGACGGTCCGATGCCGGCGGTCGGGCCGCCCGTCGTGCTTGCGCCCTGCCTCCTCCCGGGGGGCCTCGGGCCCGCGAAGTGGGCCGATCGGGAGCTCGTCGACGCACTCAGCCGCGCACTGGGCGCCACCCCGTTGTTCGTCGACGCCGACGGCGCGCTGCTCGAGGCGGGGTGGGCGACCGTCTGGATCGAGGAGGGTGGCGTGCTCGTGACCCCGCCCCTCGACGGGCGGATCCTGCCCGGCGTGGCGCGTGCCGCATTGCTCGCGGGCGACCCCCGCTGTCGCGAGGGCGCAGTGTCGCTCACACGGGCTCGAGCGGCGGACGCGGTCTGGATCAGCACGGCGCTCCGGGGGCTCGCGCCGGCGACGCTTCAGCGGTGAGCGCCGCGCACGGCGCGGGCGCGGCGCGGAAGGGTTGCACCGGAGCGCGTGTAGGCGGACCTGCCCGCCGGTGCCCGGAGGAGTGGATCGGGGAGCCCGGTACAAGGCGTGTTGCACGGCATTTCGGACCGTTGAATGCACGGACATGGTGTCCGGGCACGATGTTCTTCATGTTGACCTAACGAGGGGTGCGGCGTCATCTGCCGTCGAGAGGGATAGGGTTCTGCCCCGGAGACGTCGGGCTGGAGAATCCGGCGGGTCGAACGAACGCCAAGAGGAGTGTCGTGCGGAGAGAGGTGATCGCCAGGGGAGTCGTCGTGTCCGTGCTCGTCGCGGCGGTGCTGCTCGTCGCGCTCGTGCTGCTCCGCGGCGACGGTACCTACGAGGTGAACGCTCGGATCATCAACGCGGGGAACCTCGTCAACGGGAACCTCGTCACGGTCGCCGGTGAGTCCGTCGGGCTCCTCGAGGACGTCGAGCTCACCGATGACGGCCAGGCCCGCCTGCGCCTGAGCATCAATTCCGAGTACGCGCCGCTGCGGGAGGGCACGCGGGCGATCGTCCGCAAGCGCTCGCTCTCATCGATCGCCAACGACACGATCGAGCTCCAGCTCGGTCCGGACGGCCCTGCGCTCCGTGAGGGCGACGAGATCCCGGCGATCAACACCGAATCCGCCGTGCCGATCGACTCCGTCCTCAACACCTTCGATCCCGTCGCCCGCCTGGCCGTGGGCAAGGGCCTCAAGCTGTTCCGCGATTTCAACCTGGGCAGCGAGGACCGCTCCCAGGCGGCCCTGCTCTTCCTGAACCCTGCGATCTCCTCGGGCAGCCGGCTCTTCCAGGAGCTCAACGCGAGTCGCCCCGAGCTCGAGCGCTTCATCGACGCGACCGCCGCGCTCACCACCGACCTGAGCGCCCGGGACGACCAGCTCGCCGGCCTCGTGACGAACCTCGGGACCACGATGAGCGCGCTGGCGGCCGAGCGCGGCAACCTGGGCGACTCGCTCGAGCAGCTCCCGACCTTCCTGCGCCGGACGAACACGACCTTCGTGAACCTACGCGCCTCGCTCGACGACCTCGACCCGCTCGTCGCCGCCTCCAAGCCGGCGACGGAGAACCTGGCGCCCTTCCTGCGGCGGCTGCGGATCGTCGCGACCGAGTCCGTGCCGGTCTTCC
>JACDAP010000245.1 GCA_013695395.1 Solirubrobacterales bacterium | reverse complement strand
CCGCAGGCGTGAGCGCCGCGATGCTGGAGCTCACCGCCGCGCAGGCCGCGGCCGCCATCGCCGCGGGCGAGCTCGACCGCGCCGAGTACTTCGAGGCCTACCGCGCCCGCGCCGCGGCCGACGAGCTGAACGCGCTGACCTGGGTGGCCGAGGAGGCTTCCGAGACGGTCGACGGTCCGCTCGGTGGCGTGCCGCTCGCGGTCAAGGACCTCTTCTGCACCGAGGGCGTCCCCTCGCAGGCCGGCTCGAAGCTGCTCGAGGACTACCGCCCGCCCTACACCGCGACCGCCGTGGAGAAGCTCGCCGCCGCCGGCGCCCCTCTGCTCGCGAAGACCAACCAGGACGAGTTCGCGATGGGCTCCTCCAACGAGAACTCCGCGTTCGGCCCGACGCTGAACCCGTGGGATCGCAGCCGCGTCCCGGGGGGATCGAGCGGCGGGAGCGCCGCCGCGGTCGCCGCGGGCCTCGCGCCCTGGGCCCTCGGCACCGACACCGGCGGCTCGGTCCGCCAGCCCGCCGCGTTCTGCGGGATCGTCGGCCTCAAGCCGACCTACGGCTCGGTCTCCCGCTACGGGATGATCGCCTTCGCCTCGAGCCTCGACCAGGCCGGCCCGCTCACCCGTGACGTCACCGACGCCGCGCTGCTCCTGAAGCACATGACCGGGCGGGACCCCCGCGACGCAACCTCGGTCGGTCATCCCGGGGAGATCGCGCTGCCGACCGGCGAGAGTCTCCGGGGCCTCACCCTCGGTGTTCCGGAGGGGCTCGACGGCGAGGGCGTGGAGCCGGGCGTCTACGCCGCCTTCGAGGCCGCGCTCAAGACAGCAGAGGAGCTGGGGGCGACCATCGAACGGATCCCGCTCCCGCACGCGGACTACGGCATCTCCGCCTACTACGTCCTCGCGCCGGCGGAGGCCTCGAGCAACCTTTCCCGGTTCGACGGCGTCCGCTACGGTCGCCGCGGCGAGGCCCCGGACCTCACGGGCATGTACACGAGGACCCGGCACGACGGCTTCGGCCCCGAGGTCCGCCGGCGCGTCATGCTTGGCACCTACGTGCTCAGTTCCGGCTTCTACGACGCCTATTACGCGAGTGCCCAGAAGGTCCGCACGCTGATCGTCCGCGACTACGCGGCCGCCTTCGCGAACGTCGACCTCGTCGTCACGCCCACCGCGCCCGGCGTCGCCTTCGGCCTCGGCCAGTTCTCGGGCGACCCCCTCGCCATGTACCTGAACGACTACTTCACCGTCCCGCTCTCCCTCGCCGGTCTCCCCGCGATCTCGCTGCCATGCGGGCTCAGCGAGGGCCTGCCGGTCGGCCTCCAGCTCGCCGCACCCGCGTTCGGAGAGAGCAAGCTCCTCGACGCCGCCCACGCCCTCGAGCGGGCCTTCGCCTTCGACGGGTCGGGGGCCCGCACATGAGCGAGTACGAGACCACGATCGGCCTCGAGATCCACGTCCAGCTCGCGACGCGGACGAAGATGTTCTGCTCCTGTCGTCTGGGCTTCGGCGAGGAGCCGAACACGCGGACCTGCCCGGTCTGCCTGGCGCTCCCCGGCGCGCTCCCGGTCGTCAACGCCGAGGCGATCCACTACGGGTTGATGATCGGCCTCGCACTCGGCTGCGAGCTCAACGACCGCTCGACCTTCGATCGCAAGCAGTACTTCTATCCCGACTCGCCCAAGGGGTACCAGATCTCCCAGAACGAGGATCCGCTCTGCTCGGGCGGGGAGCTCGGCGGCGTGCGGATCCACCGCGCCCATCTGGAGGAGGACGCGGCCAAGACGATCCACTCCGGCGGAGGTGGCGGCCGCATCCAGGGCTCGGCGCACTCGGTCGTCGACTTCAACCGGGGCGGCACGCCGCTCTGCGAGATCGTCACCGAGCCCGACATCACCTCGGCCGAGCAGGCCGGCGAGTTCCTGCGCCTGCTCCGCACGACCATGCGCCGCATCGGGGTCAGCGACGTGAACATGGAGGAGGGCTCGCTGCGCTGCGACGCGAACATCTCCATCCGGCCCGTCGGCCAGGCGGAGCTCGGGGTCAAGACCGAGCTCAAGAACATGAACTCGTTCCGCTTCATCGAGCGGGGCATCCGGGCCGAGGTCGCCCGGCAGGAGGGCCTGCTGCGCGCCGGCCAGCCCGTCGTCCAGGAGACCCTGCACTTCGACCCGAAGACCGAGCGGCTGACGAGCATGCGCTCCAAGGAGGAGGCGCACGACTACCGATACTTCCCCGAGCCCGACCTCACCCCGGTCCGGATCACCCCGGAGATGCTCGAGCGCGCGCGGGCCGCGATGCCCGAGCTGCCCGCCGCCCGGCAGGAGCGCTTCGCCGCTGAGCTCGGCCTCCAGCCCGACACCGCCAAGCTCCTGGCCTGGCGCAGCGAGCTCGGCGACTACTACGAGGCGGCGCTCGCCGAGGGCGCAGAGGCCGTCGCGCTGGCGAACTGGACGACGAACGAGCTCGTCCAGCGCCTCGGCGCCGACGTCGACCCCGCCACCTCGCAGGTGCGCCCCGCCGCCCTCGCGGGCCTGGTCACGCTCGTCACCGAGAAGAAGATCACCGCGGGCGCCGGGCGCACCGTGCTCGACAAGCTCGTCGCCGAGGGCGGCGACCCGACCGCGATCGTCGAGACCGAGGGCCTCGCGGCGATGGGCAACGCCGACGAGCTCTCACCCGTAGTCGCCGCCGCGCTCGAGGCCCAGCCGGCCATCGCCGAGCGCCTCAAGGGCGGGGACATGAAGCCGATGGGCGCGATCATCGGCGCCGTGATGAAGGAGACCAAGGGCCGCGCCGACGGCAAGGACGTGACCCGCCTGGTGCGGGAGCAGCTCGGCCTCTGAGGTTTCGGGCGCGGCCGCCGGCCCCCGGGACCGTGATCGGCTCGCAGCGACGGCGCACGTGCCAGACTGCACGCGCCCGTTCACAGAGGTCCCTGAGGAGTATCGATGTCCCGTACCGACGCAGCCCGCGCCACCGTCCTGGGCGCGCTCGTGGCGCTCACCGTCACCGCCGCTCCTGCCGCCGCCCAGCTGCCCATCGGCCCGCTCAACGACCTCGCGGCCCTCGGCCAGGGCGGGGGG